>JAZQNS010000001.1:0-6600 GCA_045627425.1 Lachnospiraceae bacterium
TTCTCCTCTGGGAATAAGAATGGAATCATACCCCAGTTGATGCAGTTGGAACGATATCTCTTAGTAGCGTACTCATGAGCGATGTTAGCCCAAGCGCCTAATACCTTCTGGCAGGAAGCAGCCTGCTCACGAGCAGAACCATCACCTGGCTTAACTGCATAGATTGTGGAACCAAATACTGTGTTAGCTGGGTCTACAGATGGGAACTCCTTCTTAACTACATCATATGCTGCATTTAATGCTGCATCAGTAGCCTTGCCTTCTCTTCTGTTAATTTCCTCAGCGTATACAGCCTTAGCACGTCCTACGTACTCAGGATCCTTTCTGGATAATGTGAACTCTGCAAGTCCAAGTGGGTTACTGCGGAAGGAAGAAGTCTCACCGGATGGGATTAACTCATCTGTTGTAGTAACTGGGTCATGAATCTCAGATACAACCTTAAGCATTAAGTCATCTGTAAGGTGTGTCATTTCTGGCCATGGCTTGATGTTTGGACCTTCCTGAATCTCAACAGAGAGATCAGCCTGTCCGTGAGAGTCAAATACTCTCTGATCATAGATGGACTTGTCAAAGTAATACTTTGGCTTGCTGTAATCAACACCCTGAACCTCATCAGCGCCTGTTAAGAAGCCCTTGTTAAGAGCTGTAGCTGCGATGGAACGAGCATCCATAAGTGCAACAGAAGCGATCTGTCCGTTCTGTACCTTGGATCCCTCACGGTTAGGGAAGTTACGTGTTGCATGACGGATACTGAATGCATTGTTAGCAGGAGTATCACCAGCACCGAAGCATGGTCCGCAGAATGCAGTCTTGATAACAGCACCCTTGCCCATAAGTGTAGCTGCAACACCGTTCTTAACCATCTCCATGTAGATTGGCATGGAAGCTGGATATACGGATAAGGTGAAGCGGTCGTTTCCGATACCATCACCCTTCTTTAAAATGTCAGCTGCGTCGCAGATGTTCTCAAAGCCACCGCCTGCACATCCTGCGATTAATCCCTGCTCAACGTAGAGATTGCCGTCAACGATCTTGTCCATTAAGGAATACTGAACCTTGTCTCCGAAGGAAACCTTAGCTCTCTCCTCACACTCATGTAAGTAATCCTTAAGATTAGCCTTAACATCAGCGATCTTGTAAGCCTTAGATGGATGGAATGGTAAAGCAATCATAGGTCTGATTGCAGATAAGTCAACCTTGATTACACCGTCATAGTAAGCAACTGCGCCTGGCTCGATAACCTTGAAGTCGCCACCACGTCCGTGTGTCTCATAGAAGCCCTTAACCTCATCATCTGTCTTCCAGATAGAGGAAAGACATGTTGTCTCTGTTGTCATAACGTCAACACCGATTCTGAAATCTGTGCTTAAGCTCTTAACGCCAGGTCCAACGAACTCCATTACTTTGTTCTTAACGTATCCGTTGTCGAATACTGCTGCGATAATTGCTAATGCAACGTCCTGAGGTCCAACTCCAGGAATTGGAGCACCCTCTAAATATACTGCAACTACGCCTGGCATAGCTACATCATAAGTCTGGTTTAATAACTGCTTAGCAAGCTCACCGCCGCCCTCGCCTACAGCCATGGTACCTAAAGCACCGTAACGTGTATGGGAGTCGGAACCTAAGATCATGCCACCGCAGGTAGCCATGGTCTCACGAGCAAACTGATGGATAACTGCCTGATGAGGTGGTACATAAACACCGCCATAACGCTTAGCTGCAGTTAAACCAAACATGTGGTCATCTTCGTTGATAGTACCACCTACTGCACATAAAGAGTTGTGGCAGTTAGTAAGTACGTAAGGAATCGGGAACTTCTCCATACCCGATGCTCTAGCTGTCTGGATAATACCTACGAAGGAAATATCGTGGGAAGTGATCTTGTCGAACTTGATCTGTAACTTCTCCATATTATCAGAAGTGTTGTGTGCCTTGAGGATTCCATAAGCCATTGTGTTCTGCTTAGCATCCTCTTTTGTTGTGGTTACGCCCTTGGAACCAAGGATAGCAGCCTCTTCGCCGTTAGCCTCAACCAGTTCCTCCCCATTTAACAGGTACGCACCGTTCTTAAGTAAAGAAATCATTACTTCCTCCTTGTTTTCTGACCCTGCCAAATCCCCCGCAGAATCAGAACGTTTCTCCTTTATATCATTGGTAAAATGCGCTTTTTCTCAAGCACCTCTGAAATTATAGCATAGTTATTTTTGACAGCTTCACTAATTTTTCACCTTTTCTATGTGCATTATTACCGAAGAAATCACAGGCACAAAAAAAGACCTTTCGATTTCTCGAAAGGTCTAGTGTACTCTCTTTATTAATCCTGTGGAATGATCTCTTTTTTGTTGTAGGAACCACAAGCCTTGCATACTCTGTGAGGCATCATTAAAGCACCACACTTGCTGCACTTAACTAAGTTGGGAGCACTCATCTTCCAGTTAGCTCTTCTCTGATCTCTGTGACCCTTAGAAGATTTGTTCTTTGGACAAATTGACATCTGTTACACCTCCTTGAACTTATTAAAAACATCTTGTATAGCAGCCATTCTTGGATCTAAGACTGTCCTGTCGCAATCGCAGGTGGACTTGTTTAAGTTACAGCCACATTTATTGCAAATACCCTTGCAATCGTCCTTGCACAGGACCTTCATAGGCCAATTCACTAATAACTCGTCATAGACCAGCTGGTCTGTATCCAATGTAAGTCCGTCTAAATACTCAGCCTCATCTAACTCCTCTATAATGACCCTCTCTCTCTCCAAAGGAAACTCTCTTTCAAAAGAAAGAACCAAAGGAATCTCTACCTCTTCGAGGCATCGATCACATGGACTGATTGCTGTCATCTCACCCTCTAATCTGACAAGAAGACTTTTGCCATTATTGTTCTTAGCGGTTAACGCTAAGGGACGGACAATATTAATAGGATATGTGTCGCCATTTAATATAAACTCAGAAGGTTCATATGTAACCTCCTGTATAAGTTGTTTACCAGCGTTACTTACAACATCAAATAAATCAACCAACATGGCATACTCCTATCCACACTCAAACAATTATACTAACCACTTTGCTGTTTGTCAACAAATAATTTCTATATATTCCTTCATATTTCAACTATGGTTACACCCTGTCTGTGTTATAATTTATACAGCAAGTTGCAGGGAGTATATAATATGAAGATAGCCGGTATTATAGCAGAATTTAATCCATTTCACAATGGTCATGCTTACCTTATAAATGAAGGTAAGCGTATTAGTCGTGCAGACAGAATAATTGTTGCAATGAGCGGTGACTATGTCCAGCGTGGAGAGCCCGCAATTATGGACAAAGCTCTTCGCGCAAGATGTGCCATGCTTGGCGGTGCTGACATGGTGTTACAGCTCCCCCTCATTGCATCCACAGCCTCTGCGGAGTTTTTTGCCAGATCAGGTGTCGCAAGCCTTGCAAAGGCAGGCTGCACCACACTAATCTTCGGTGTAGAGGATGATAATACAGAACTGTTAAAAGAGCTTGCCAAGCTTTTTCTAAACGAGCCTGTTGATTATCAGAACCTGCTGAAAGGCGAAATGAGAGCCGGTCTCTCCTATCCCGCTGCCAGGGCAAAGGCTGCCACAGCATGCTTAAACAATCCCATTGTCAAGACAGTGCTTGAAGGTTCTAACAACATACTTGCAATCGAATATATAAAGGCCATAATGGACCTTAACCTTGACATGGACCTCTGTCCTGTTAAACGCGTCGGTAACGTAAGCCACAATGATAACATCATAAATGAGGAAAGCATCTACTCATCTGCCACTTCCATACGGTCTGCCATAAAGGAGAACAATGGCTTTCAAAGCGCTATTCCGGCAAGCCAGCTGTCCCCTGTTGAGTCCTACCTAAGTCTCTATGGACCAATGGATTTAAAAAACTTTGATGAAATGCTTTACCTTAGTCTTCTATATAAATCAGAACTTAGTCTGTCTCAAATAGCAGATTCCGAAGAGGGGCTCATTAATTCCTTAAAGAAGAATCTTGAAGAATACCAAACCTATGATTCTCTTGTTAAAGCCCTACACAAAAAACAGATTACTGAAGCAAGAGTAAAGCGTTTCCTCCTTCATGCTCTTCTTAATATAGAAAAAAGACATTTAGAGGAACTAAAGAATAATCCTGCCCCATATATAAGAGTCTTAGGCGCTGTGGAATACAGCGGTCTGCTTTCAACAATATCTAAAGCCCCTGTTCCTGTAATAACTAAAGTAGCAGAAGGCAAAAATTCCCTAAAGGGTTTCCCGCTAGAAAGCCTTAAGATTGACGAAATGGGCAGGTCACTTTACACTCATGCCCTGCAAATAAAAAAGCCTGTCGACAATCCCCTTAAGGAAGACTGTCGACAGCCCTTAATTATTCTGTAATACTAACCATCACTAATTCATGATTAGTTTTAGGGAGGACTTTTGAAAGGAAGTCCTCTTTTTTTATTCTGATACTTGTGGTAAGTGACCCCGGCATTAGAACGAAATAGTCGAGATCGTTTAGCTCCTGATCTAAAAGGAAGGTCACCCTCTTCTCAGTATCATTCTTAAGTCCAAGGGGACTTACATATCCCTGCTCTAAATCCATGAGCTCAAGTAGTTCCTCCGGTCCGGCAAAAGATAATCTTGTAGACCCTATCTCCTCTGCCAGTCCCTTTAGGTCCACTCTCTTCTCTCCTGGCATAAGAAGAAGATAATGAGCATCCTTCTTCTTATTGTGAAGAAATAGGTTCTTGCAAAGTGGAATCTCAAGGAATTCATCCATCTCCTTTACATCCTCCATTGTAACCACTTCCTCGTGATCAACATAATCATAGGAAACCTGACAGGATAAAAGAAAGTCGTGGTATGACTGTTCCTTAGGACTTCTATTCTTTAAATCTTCCGGTGGTCCCGGTTTTAAAACATAATTGTTCGCCATGATTACCTCTAGTGGTGGAACAATCTAATTCCTGTAAAGCACATTACCATATCATACTTGTTGGAAACTTCAATAACGTTGTCGTCACGAACGGATCCGCCTGGCTGGGCAATATACTTAACGCCGGACTTATGTGCTCTCTCAATGTTACCTCCGAATGGGAAGAAGGCATCTGAGCCAAGGGCTACATCTGTCATCTTCTGTAACCACTCCTTCTTGGCCTCGCGGGTGAATACCCCTGGCTTAACCTTGAAGTAACGTGGCCACGCCTCGTCGTTAAGTACATCCTCGTACTCATCTCCCATATAAACATCAATCACATTGTCTCTGTCAGCTCTTCCAAGACCATCAACAAACTGAAGGCCTAAAACCTGTGGAGACTGGCGAAGGAACCAGTTGTCAGCCTTCTGTCCTGCTAATCTGGTACAGTGAATACGGGACTGCTGTCCTGCTCCAATACCGATTGCCTGGCCATCCTTTACATAGCATACAGAGTTAGACTGGGTATACTTTAAGGTAATTAAGGCAATCATAAGGTCAATCTTAGCTGTCTCCGGAAGTTCCTTGTTGTCTGTCACAATGTTGCCTAAAAGGTCATTGTTTATTGCAAGTTCGTTTCTTCCCTGCTCGAAGGTTACTCCGTACACCTGCTTACGCTCTACAGGATTTGGTCTGTAGGATGGATCCATCTGAAGTACGCAGTAGTTGCCCTTCTTTTTAGCCTTTAATATTTCAAGAGCCTCTGGGGTATAGGATGTTGCAATAACACCATCTGAAACCTCTCTCTTAATGATGCGGGCTGTCATCTCATCGCACTCTCCTGAAAGGGAGATAAAATCACCGAAGGAAGACATTCTGTCTGCACCTCTTGCTCTTGCATAGGCAGAGGCCATAGGAGATAAATCTCCCATGTCCTCAACCCAGTATATTTTCTTCTCAACATCACTTAATGGCAATCCAACAGCTGCTCCAGCTGGAGATACATGCTTAAAGGATGTTGCTGCTGGTAATCCAGTAGCCTCACTTAGTTCCTTTACCAGCTGATATCCATTTAATGCGTCTAAGAGGTTAATGTAACCTGGACGACCGTTTAGGACAGTTACAGGTAACTCACCTTCCTCCATAAAGACTCTGGATGGCTTCTGGTTAGGATTGCAGCCATACTTTAATTCCATTTCTTTCATGATTACTAATCCTCCAAAAGCTTATTTATTCTTATTTATAATGCGGGACTCATAGTTGCCTGTCGCAAGATCAATGTAACGAACAAAGAGGGAAATCTTGTTATCCTCATTTAGGCTGTTCCAAATTCTATCTGTGAACTCATCAATTTCTCCATCCATGCTGATAAGCTTTGGCTCGCCCTCGAAGCTTGGCAATGGGTTGCCATCCTCTCTGTAGGTGTGAATAAAGTGTCCCTCTCCAGCCTTAGGTGCAGAATAAGCAAAAAGGAAACGTCTGCAGCTGTCTGGATCTCCGTAATTGCTCTTAAGAATTGAGAGTGCGTAATTGAACTCTCCCTTCTCACAATGTAAGATTCCGGAAATTCGTGGTGTGTAGTTAGGAGCGTCTGGTTCGAAGGTTCTTGTTCTAAGAGCCTGCTCGAAGGTCTGCTGACGGTCCATAAGCTCGTAAATAGTATCTGTCTGGTCACCATTTG
>JAZQNS010000002.1:0-50481 GCA_045627425.1 Lachnospiraceae bacterium
TGTCGACATGGAGAGGAGTACTTAAAAGGTGAGAGTCGGACGCTTAGAAATGAACTTGCGAGGTTGCAAAACACCGGAACGCGCGTTTGTGGGATTTGCGCTTCTCATTTTTACGCAGATTTTCCATCCTTTGGAACTACAGTCAGGGAATCGATATCCACAGCCTCTGGATAATTGTCGTTCTCCCTGGCAAAAACGTAGGAAGGATTAATTCCACTTATCAGTAAAGAAATGGCAAGTAAAGCCGCCATTAAAGCCTTGCTAAAATTCTTCAAAACATAATCTCCTTAAAACTTAATGACCTTATACTAACACTCCTACCTTATAAGAGTATTAAAGGTCCCTAAACTCCTCCATCATCTTCTGGAAGACTTCTTTATCGCTAACAACCCTAAGTGCTGTTAGCGCCATTGCCTTGGCGGAAAGTTCCATTGCCTTATCCCCAGCTTTAGTCATGGTAGCCTCGGCAAATCCCCTGGTATGGAGGTTAACATCCGGACATCCTATTCCTATCCATGGCATGATTGTAGGCACCTCATGGCTCACATCTCCAACATCGGTGGATGCACCAGTTGGTCCCTTTGGCATTTTGCCTCCACCTAGGGACTCGTATATCTCATTAAATATCTGAGACAGGGTTTCATTATTTACTATATCCTTGTTGCCTGGCTCGTTATGCCATAGCTTATAATCTGCTGACACAGTTTCTGCTGCCTCTTTGGCTGCCTTCTCCATGGCCTCAATGGACCTCTCCATATCCTCCATACTGTAGGTGCGTATTAGGAATTTTACAGCTGTATGGTCTGGAATAACAGAGCATTTAACCCCTGTGTCCTCCATGATTCCGTGTATGTTAATCTCAGGATTTCTTTTGGCAAAATCTCTGACCTTCTGATAGTAATAGACCCCCGCATCCAGAGCATTTATTCCATCCTCAGGATGAGCTCCCGCGTGGGCCGACTTACCATAGAAATCCACCTGTATAGCCTCGATGGCAGTGGTTTTGCCGGAGGATAGGTTAACTGGATTAGGATGAATGGTGAGGCAAAAATCAATTTCCTTAAACACTCCCGCCCTTGCCAGATCGCACTTTCTTACAAAACACTCCTCAGCCGGTGTTCCGTAGAGAATGACCTTTCCTCCAAGTTCATCAACGAGGGCTTTCATTGCTACCGCTGCCCCCGTTGGTGCAGTGGCTATTATATTGTGACCACATCCATGACCTATTTCCGGTAGAGCATCGTACTCTGCAGTAAGACCGATGGATACTCCCTCTCTCCCGGAATCATATACTGCCTTAAAGCAGTAGTCTATATTCTCTAAATTCTCTGTGATTGTAAAGCCATGTCCCCTAAGGTAGTCAATTAGCAGGGCGGATGATTTTGCCTCCTCCCCTCCCACCTCGGGATTCAGGTACAGGCTTTCCTTGATTCTTAACAAATCCGGAAGCTGGTCCTCCACTGACTTTACAGCTAGTTCTCTAAGCATTCCTCTTTCCCCTGTCCTTGAACTCTCTGTTGGCAATATATACACCGCCAATAATTAAGACTGTACCGACTCCCTGCATTAAAACAAAGGACTCGTTTCTAACTAAAACTCCCGTGGCAATTGATACAAGAGTTGACCATCCGATGAAGGAACCAGACTTAATTGCTCCTAATTTCTCAAGGGCAATGTTTCCAGTCATAAAGGCGATGATTGAACAGCCAATTGAAAGGAATAACATGGATGTAAGGAAGTCCATATCCTTAAATGGCAGGCTAATGAAGTCCCCGAAATCTCCCCAGTACAAATGCTCAATTATGGCAATTGCATTAAAGAGAATGAAGCCCACCAGTATTCCCACGAAGGTTCTCTCAAAGCCTGTAAACTCCGGTGTTCTCTCCACATAGATTGCATAGTAGCTGTAGCTTAACACTGACATAAAGAGGAAGGCATAGCCTGTGGGTGAGAAGTTTACATCGAATCCCTTCACCACAGTACATATTACAACGCCTAAAACCGTGAAGATTATACCGAAGGTCTGATTAGGCCTTGGCTTCTTCTTAAGCACAATAGTTGAGAGAATAAGGGTAAAAATAGGTATGGAGGCAATAATACATCCACTCTCAGAGGCTGTGGTCTTAGCCACGCCAAAGGCCTCGCCGAAGAAGTAAAGGCCAGGGTATATAAGGTTACCTGCAAGTAACTTCTTAATATCCTTTCCCTTAAAATTAACTTTGATAACACCTGTCAGAATGAGAATTCCCATTATTATGATTGCCACTGTGAATCTCCAGCCCAAAAGGGTGAAGGCATCCACATTTTCTGTTGCTCCCTTTACGAAAATAAAGCTCATTCCAAAAAGGGTCTCAGAGATCATTACGCATATTATTCCAATTATTAGGTTTCTGTTCTTTTCCATTATCTACTCCACTTTATAAAATATAGGCCGCAACTAGAGCCAGAATAAGTCCAGGCAAAAGATTGGCCACTCGTATTTTTAAATCAAAGACAAGGTTAAGTCCCACGCAGAAGATCATAACTCCTCCCACCATTGAGAGATTAACCATGGCCTGTTCGGAAATGTTGCCATTTACGAAAACTCCAAGAAGGGTGATTGCTCCCTGGAAGATACCTACCGGTATTGCAGAGAAGGCTGAGCCCTTTCCAAGAGATGATGTAAGTACAATTACTATAATGAAGTCCAGTAAGGACTTGGCTATCAGAATAGATGGATCTCCATTCATTCCATCCTCTAAAGAGCCTACTACCGCCATGGCACCAACCACAACAGTAAGTGAGGTCACAACAAAGGCATTTACGAAGCCCTTGTCACCCTGGTTTCCAGTCTTAACCTTAAGCCACTCTCCAAATCTGATTAAGCCCTGATCAAGCTTAAGTAACTCGCCAATAAGAGCACCTGTTGCCATACACACGATAATCAGTGTGGAACCCCAGGTCTCAATGGATAAATCCCCCTGAACCTTAAGCATATGGCTGAAGGCTGTGGCCATGGAGAGAAACATTGTTGAAACTCCCGTGGCCTTAATAATGGTGTTCTGCATCTCCTCTGTGACGAACTTTCCAGCCACCATTCCTATTATTCCGCCGGCTATAATAGCCCCTATATTTATTAATGTTCCTAATCCTATCGTAAAATCACTTCCTTCCCGTGGCATTATACCATAGAAAGCCTTATTTTTCGCCCCTTTTACCCCATAAAAAATGAGTAAAATTCTTACTTTTATGGTATGATTTTCTTGTGATTATTTATAAAAGGAGTTACTATGACAGACCACTTTAAGGTAGCAATGAAATATAAGGAAATGGTAGAATCCCTGATAGCAAAGAACATCACCATTTCCACCATGGAGTCCTGTACCGGAGGACTGATTGCCTCTAACATAACCAATATTGAAGGCTCATCCGCAGTCTTTCCCGGCGGCTTTGTGACCTACGGAAACAAAGGCAAAATCTCCGCCGGAGTCCCTAAAGAAACCATCGCTTCCTTCGGAGTCTATTCTGAGGAAACCGCTCTTGCCATGGCCAGGGCTGCTAAGGAAAACTACCAGACCAGCATAGGCCTTGGTGTCACAGGGAGCTTAGGAAATATAGATCTTGCAAATTCAGATTCCGTGCCTGGCAAGGTTCATTTTGCCATTGTGTTGGGAGATAAGGAAGCCGTCTTTACTTCCACCCTGAATAAGGAGACAAGCCGCATAGATTACAAGATGCAGGTGGCTGATATAATTATAGACAGATTGATAGAAATCATAAAAAACGAGGCGGGTTAAACCGCCTCTAATCTTTTACAGTGAATTGATAAAATCCTTCTCGACCTCAGATAACTCCGTCTCTTCCTTGTAGATGAGATAGAAGTCTCTCTCGGCCTCTGGTAATTTAATTGGGAAGGAAACTAACTCTCCATCCTTAAGCTCTCTAGTAATGGCAAGTTCAGAAATAATAGCAAGCCCCAAGCCACCCATAACCATACGCTTTATGGCCTCAGTGTCGTCAAGGCGGGCTGCTATGCAGAGATCGTTCAGGCTAAGACCAAGTCCAGACAGAATCTTGTCTCCCTGCTTCTGGGAGCCTGAGCCCTCCTCCCTAAGGAGAATAGGGTGTTGTCTGAGAACATCTCTTAACTCATCCTGATTTCCGTCTCTCTTCATTTTCTTAAATTCATCGCTAGAAGGTGCGATTAAGACCATATGCTCATGGCAGACTGCCTTAGAGATAAGGCCTTCCTCCTTAGGCTCCATGCCAATGAAACCAATATCCTGATGGTCGGACATAAGGCCAGCTAAAACCTCAGCGGAATCATTTTGCCTTACCTCGAACCTAACCTCAGGATGGCTCTCCTTATAATCAGCGATTGCCTTAGGCAAAATATAAGCGGAAGGTATTGTAGAGGCACCAAGGCGAATCACTCCGCCTTCCTCATCCTTCCAGTTCTTTAACAGTCTGTCTCTGGTTCCAAGCATCTTAAGGGCACAGTTATAAAGCTCCATTCCCTTTCTTGTGACTGAAAGAGACTTGGTATCTCTTAATAAAAGCCTCTCATCTAGCTCACTCTCAAGGCTCTGAACATGGGTACTGATGGTTGGCTGAGAGATGCCTAACACCTCTGCCGCTCTGGTGAAGCTCTTGGTCTCAACAACCTTAACGTATGATTCTAACTGCTTTAAATCCATAACTATTCCTCCACTATTTCTCTAAGTGCCTTTAATGCGTAATCCACGTCATCCTCACTGTTAAAGTATCCAAAGGAGAATCTAACAGTTCCTTCAGGGAATGATTTAATTGTGTGATGAGCAATTGGCGCACAGTGTATGCCAACCCTGACCGCAATGTCGTATTCTGTGTTAAGTATATCAGCAAGGTCTGAAGAATCCATGTCCTTAACCTGTATTGATACTACTGCCATTCTGCCCTGGCAGTCTTTTCGGCCGAATAGTTTGATCTTCTGACCTGACTTATTTATGTTCTCTATACCCCTAAGGAATCTTTCTGTAAGAGCCATCTCCTTTTGGTGTATACTTTCCATTCCAACCTTTTCAATGAATAAGAGACCTTCCCGCAAACCAAGTATTCCAGGAATATTCATAGTGCCCGGTTCAAAGCGGTCCGGCATAAAATCAGGTATAGACTCAAGGTGGCTAACAGATCCAGTTCCTCCTGATAAAAGTGGATCAAGCTCCATGTTCAGGTCTGGCATAATAATAAAGCCCCCTATTCCCTGAGGTCCCATCAAAGACTTATGTCCCGTAAAGGCAAGGCCATCTATATTCATTTCCACCATATCAATTGGCAGCACTCCCGCCATCTGGGCCGAGTCAAGGAAGAATCTGATATTGTGTTTTTTACAGATTTCCCCGACCTCCTTAACCGGCAAAATAGTGCCCACCACATTTGAGGCTGCAGTCATTACTATAAGGCGTGTGTTAGGCTTAATCATGCCCTCCACCTTATCAAGCATCAGGCTTCCATCCTCACTACAGGGGATTCGGTCGAAGGATACCCCCCTATCTAAGAGCTGATTTAAAGGCCTCATTACCGCGTTATGCTCAACTGATGAGCATAGGACGTGGTCCCCTTCCTTAAGGTAGCCCTTTAGAAGCACATTTAAGCTCTCAGTTACATTCTTAGTGAATATAACCTGACTCTCATCCGGTCCGTTAAAAAGCCTGTTTATACGCTTTCTGCAGTCATGTACCTTAGCTTCCACAGAGTATGCCTTAGAATAGGCTCCTCTGTTTATATTTGAACCTTCATTTTTAATGTATTCATATATGGCAGTAGCCACCCCTTCCGGTTTAGGGAAGGATGTGGCTGCATTATCCAGATAAATCATTATTCAATCTCCCACAGTTCTATATCCTGTGTTGCTTCGTAAGGAAGCCCCTCCTTCTCTATGGCATGGAGCAATTCCTCCTTGCTTTCTAAAGGACACTTCCAGGCAAGACCGCAGGATGCTGATATTGCCCTTGGGGTGGGGATAATTCTTCCAGGCATGTTTTCTGCCTTACAGTATTCCTCCATCTTCATGGCGTGCTCTGTGGAGGCAAAAGAAATAACGAAGCTTGTTCTCTTAACTCTCATTATGGCTTGATAACTGAAGCTGCATTAGCCATGCGCTCAGCGATATCGTACATATTGGTAACTGTACCTACTGCGAGCTTGTCAGCAATTCCGTAGTGATTTAAGCAGGTACCGCAGGTTACAATCTCAACTCCCTGAGCCTCTAAAGACTTAAGGTCATCTATAGATACAGAACCCTCGCAGGAAACATAAGCTCCGCCGTTATAGAAGATAATAGCCTTAGGAAGTGTATCTAACTGAGTTAAGGCAAAGATATAACCCTTCATAAGTATTGCTCCTAATTCATCATTGCCCTCTCCCATGGTCTTAGAAGAAATAACAACTACAGAACCTGTTCTTCCGTCTGGAATACATACTGTCTCGCCGGCTGCCTTAGCCTCTCCTGAAGCATCGGAAACCTCCATGGTAACCTTGAATTCCTTGTCAGAAATCTTCTCTGAAGAAACCTTGTGTCCAGCGTGATCAGCCATTCTTGTAAGGTTCTGAACTGCAATCTCGTTGTCTACTAAAATCTCAACTGTTCCTGGCTCAGTCATAGCCTCGATAGCTTTCTTGGTATCGATAACTGGTATTGGACATGTCTTTCCTAATTCATTTAACTTAATCATTGTCATTTCCCTCTCTTTTTTATATAATCAATAAGTCTATTGAACTTTTCAATAGTCATTTTACATTGTTTTATAGGGATTTTCAATGGAGAATGAGTTATTCTTCGATAATAAAAAGAGGGAAATATGGAAACAGAAGTTAAACTTACAAAACTTGCCTCCTGCGCAGGCTGCGGTGCCAAGGTTGGTGCCGGCACACTGGCCAAAATGCTTGAAGGCTTTAAGACTCACACAGACGAAAGACTAATAGTAGGCTTCGATAAATCAGATGACGCTTCTGTCTATGTAATTGACGATGAGACAGCCCTGGTTCAGACTACAGACTTCTTTCCACCAATTGTTGACGACCCATATCTTTTCGGTCAGATTGCAGCCACCAACGCAATTTCCGACGTCTACGCCATGGGTGGTGAGCCACGTCTTGCCTTAAACATTATGTGTGTTAAGGACACCATGGACAAGGAGGTTGTTCAGGAGATATTAAGAGGTGGCTACGACAAAGCCTATGAGGCTGGAGTAATCATAACAGGCGGCCACACAATTCAGGGCGCAGAGCCAATTTATGGCCTTGCAGTATCAGGCTTCGTTCATCCTAAGAAGGTCTTAACCAACTCTAACGCAAAGCCTGGAGATGTGCTGATTTTAACTAAACCACTTGGTGTGGGAGTAATTACCACAGCTGCCAAGGCTGACCTTGTGGACAAGGCCCTTATGGACAGGATTTATGCCCAGATGGCAACCTTAAATAAATCTGCACGAGACATAATGGTTAAGTACAATGTTCACTCCTGTACAGACGTTACAGGCTTCGCCCTTATGGGTCACTCCTTCGAAATGGCTCAGGGTTCAGATGTGACAGTTCATATTAAGGTTGATGATATTAAATACCACAAGGAAGCTTTAGAATTTGCTGCAATGGGCTTCGTTCCAGCCGGTGCTTACAGGAACAGAAACTACGCTGAGGCAGGGGTAAAGAAG
Organism: Lachnospiraceae bacterium; assembly: GCA_045627425.1. GTDB lineage: Bacteria > Bacillota > Clostridia > Lachnospirales > Lachnospiraceae > XBB1006. The sequence continues at coordinate 7,671 of JAZQNS010000002.1, forward strand.
GCAAGGGAGATTGACAGAGCCCTTGAGGATCTGCTCTACGACCCACAGACCTCCGGCGGACTCTTAATGGCTATTCCAGGAGATGAAGCTGAAAGCTGCTATAAAGAACTGTCAGCAATTTTGCCTGATGTAGCAATTGTTGGATATGTAAGTGAGAGACAGGACGCTTCACTAATACTAGAATAAGGTTAAATAAAAGAAAAAGGCGATGGGATAATTCCCAGCGCCTTTTATTATATGATTTAGTAATTAACTATTAGCTGATTTCTCCATCTCTTTTGCAATAGAGTTAATCTCATTTAAGATTCCATTCATATCGCCGAGAGCTGTCATTGCTGAATCACTTAAGGAAAGTACAGTATCTGTGGATGCTGCGACCTCCTCGGATGTCGCTGACAGGTTGGTGATGGAATCCATGATTTCTGAGTTAGCGGCAATAACCACATTGACAGAGTTGTTAACTTCAATCACTCCGTCATGAAGGATGTTAGTATTATCACTGATTGCCTGGAGCTTGTCGCCTGTCTCCTCAATAAGCTCATTCTGCTTATGGGCAAAATCAGCGGATTTCTTCATAGCATCTGAAGCCGAAACCGCATCTGCTGTTAGCTGCTCAATAATTCTGGTAATCTCCTCAGTTGCCTCTCTTGTGGACTCTGATAAAGCTCTGATTTCATCAGCAACAACTGCGAAGCCTTTTCCTGCCTCACCTGCTCTTGCAGCCTCAATAGAAGCATTTAAAGCAAGTAAGTTAGTCTGAGCGGAAATACCAAGGATTGTCTCTGTAATCGCCTGGACATCCTGAATACTGTTGTTTAAGGCAATTGTTGTTTCACTGGCCTCGGTGTTGATATTGACAACCTCTCTAGCCTGCTTCTTTAATCTCTCAATAAGGACTACACCCTCTTCTACGGATGTTTCAACCTTTTCAGAAATCTCTCCGATGTTTTTAGCCTCACGGCCTACGGAATTAATGCTCTCCTGAATATCTGCTGTCTGTGAGGTCTGATGTTCAACAGACTCAGCAGTTGTCTTGGAACCCTCAACAATTTCCATAACTGCTGTATGTGTGGTTTCCATGGACTCGTTTAAGGAGTCTGACATATCCTGAGCTTCTAAGAACTTTCTGTTAAGCTCCTCAGCGAGAGAAATAACTGTATTGGAAGTCTCAGTCTGTGCATCAAGACCAGTCTGTATAGCTTCAATATTCTCTGTCTGCTGTCTTCTCTGCATTGAGCAGTAATAAACAGCAACAAAGCATGCAGTCAATGCAAAAATCATCTGGGTAACAATATCTGCTACTACTAAGTAGCCTCCCTTGATTCCTATAACTCCCGCAATTAATATACCTACGATTGCACAAACACTGCCGACAAGTACCGTTCTTGCCACTCCATAGATGAGAACAATAATTACTATCGTGAACATCATGGTGTAGATTTTGTCGCTTTTAGACCAGATAACATTTACCATATACTGCACAGCCAGTGAAAGTGTTACAACATATCTGTAATTCATGTTTGTCTTAAGCTTAGGATATAAAGCAAACATTACAAAGATAGAAATAACTGCCAATGCAGCTTTCACAATAGCTCCTGTCCTCAAATATGCTGTGACACCATCTGCAAACATGGATAGAATAGCAAAAAGAAAAATACCAGCTGTCAACATAACTCCGCACATTCTTGCTGTCTTATTCTTTTCAATTAAATGTTTCTGTTCAATACTCATCGTACGCCCCTCCTGCATAGTAATACATTTATTTTATCGCATAATAGTGTCTATATTATGAAATAGGTGAGTAAGTCGACCATTTATCTGGAAAGATATCTATAAGAGATGCTGACACTGAGTTCGCTCTTGTCATACTGGTTACCGACACCATCAAGTTTAATCCATGTAGAGATTGATGTTACTCTGTCAGAAGTAACATAAGCAACCCATGACTCTCCGGATTCAGAAGCGATTATCTTGCCATCTTTGTTCTTTACAAGAATGGTGTACTTAACGCTGTAGGAACCCTTCTTCTTGTTGGTGAGAGTTCCCTCAACCTGAATGATGTTTGTATTTAAAGTTTCAACATAAGCATTAGCCTCGAAGCTACCTGGCTTAATATAAGAATCCATTACCTCAACCATACATGCACCCTTATTAAGCTTAAGCTTGGTAATCTGTGGGAAGTTTATAAGGTCCTGAGAGTGAATATAGAAGGTTTTCTTAGTCTTGGCTCCAATTGTGAGGTAATCCTGTACGGTTGTAATTGTTTCCTTAGAACTATCCTTCATGTCAATGTTATATCTAACGCTTACAGCAACAGAATTTTTGTTGTTGACAGTAATCTTAAAAGTGTCACTATTGACCTTCTTTGGTGTACTGTAGGTAACATTATCTGCAAGTTTAGTCTGGCTATACTTCTTGTTTACATATACTGTACATGTAAGTTTCTTTCCATCAACCTTGCATGTAAGTGTTGTCTTACCAGACTTCTTTAACTCAAGCACAACGGAGTCATCACCCTTTACAGAAAGGCTTGCAATCTTTTTGTTGCCGATTGACCATTTTGCCTTGTAAGTGGAATTCTTGGCAAGGTTAACACTTACAAGATCTCCAACTGCACCGTGTACAGAAGACTTATCGAGCACGTAGCTGTAAGATGAGCCTGCTGCCGCTTCATTTCCGGAAACCATTACCAGTGAAAGCACCATTGCAATTGCTAACACCATTGCTGTAACTTTTTTCATTAAACTCTTCATTTCATAATTTTCCTTTCGACAAAAATATATCATTATTATACATCATATTAATTATCTTCACCACTTTCTATTGCATTGACAGGCAAAAAATCATATGATTTTTACATATAGATAAGGAGGCGTAAATATGCTGTCTTTTGTAAATGATTACTGTGAAATTGCTCACGAGAAAATACTAAAAAGAATGCTGGAGGAGGGACTGGAAAAACGTCCGGGCTATGGTGATGACCAGGTATGTGAAAGTGCCAAAAATAAAATCCGTGCTGCCATGAAGGCTGAAAAAGCGGATATCTTCTTCCTCAGTGGCGGAACCCAGACTAATCTTATAGCTATAGACACTCTGCTTAGTAACTATCAGGGCGTCGTATCTGCCACTACAGGTCATGTGTCAGTCCACGAAGCCGGTGCCATAGAATTCACCCGTCACAAGGTCCTTACAGTTCCTGGCCATAATGGCAAAATGGATCCCGAGGAATTAGACCAGTATGTAGACTACTTCTACAGGGATGGAAATCACGAGCACATGGTCTTTCCCGGTATGTGCTACATTTCTCACCCAACAGAGTACGGCACCCTCTATAGCAAGGATGAGTTAAAGGCTTTACGCAGGGTATGTGACAAGTATGATATGAAACTCTATCTTGACGGTGCCAGACTTGGCTATGGCTTAATGGCTAAGGGCAGCGATCTTACCTTAGCAGATATAGCTGAGCTTACCGATGCCTTCTATTTAGGCGGCACCAAGGTAGGTGCAGCCTACGGAGAAGCCTTAATCTTTCCTAAGGGTAATGCTCCAGTCCACATGATTCCCCAGATTAAACAGCATGGCGGACTCATGGCTAAGGGATGGATTATGGGAATTCAGTTTGATACACTCTTTACGGACGACCTCTACTTCGAGATTAGCAAAAATGCCATTGAAACTGCTGAGGTATTAAAGAAGGCCCTAAAGGAAAAGGGCTACGAGATGCCAATTGATTCTCCAACCAACCAGATTTTCGTAAAGTTGGATAATAACCGCATAGAGGAACTTAAGCAGAAGGTGAACTTCTCCTTCATGGACGTAATCGATGAAAGCCATAGTTTAATGCGTTTCTGTACCTCCTGGGGAACTAAGATGGAGGACGTCTTGGAGCTTATTAAAATCCTGTAAGTATAATTAAGAATCATACAATAAATAAGGGATATGCCCCATAGCTGGCATATCCCTTTAATTCTCCTCTTTTCTCTTTCTCTCAGTTTCCTTGCCACACCAGACTGTAACCCCGATCTCATCAAGATATGCCATAAAAGGCTTGGCAGATCTTCTGCTGGTTCCAAGTAGGTCCCTAAGGGTTGCAACTGAAATCACATCCTCCTTTAGGAAGAATTCCTCTACCGCCTTCACCGCCTTCGCTGCCACTTCCCTGGTGGTTACGAACTCGTCGTGAACCCTCACAAGACTACCGCCATATATTGCAGCTAGAATGAAATCCTCGTAAGCCTCATTTGTCATATCAGAAGGCTTCTCAGAATTGATATCAATAAAATCCATGCCTGCGGAATTTAACTTCTTGCTAAGATCAGAAAGAAGCTTTTCGTATTCTTCATTTTGCCTCTCTTCAGGATCACCGTAAATGACTATTTCTCCATCTAACCTAATCATCCCCCGGCTTTCAAGGGACTCCATATAGGCGTCGAATAGGAGCGGTTCATAATCTCTGAACAGCTTGGCTCTAATTACAACCTTTTTATCTCCCAGGCAAAATGGGCTTTCCTTAAGTCTTTCCTTAAAGTAGCCGTCCACCTTAAAGAAGCAGTCCGCCTCCTTATCAATGGTCCAGTAGAAAGGCTCTTTTCTGCCATTTACGGAGAATATGGTCTTCTCTGAAAGCAGTTCATCTATCTCATCCTGAAAATCCTCCATGGAAAGCTCAGTAAGCTTAAAGAGCTTGGAATGGGCTACAGGACGACTCTGGTCGGAGAGAAGCTTCTTAATTAAATCTCCCTTTTGGTCATTTAATGCATTCTCCAAGTACTTAATGACCTCTTCGTTGTTTCGCTTCCTCTTTACCGCCTTCACATTAATTATCTGTCCACCGCCTATGGTTTCAAGGGGAGACAGGAAACGTATTACAAAACGGTCCTTCCTCTTTGCGGTAATCTCTTTATCCGTAATTAACTGGGCATAGTCAGAGTCTCCAGCCTCTAAAAGGTCCTTACTAAAGAGCACCACTCTGGCGGTCACCTCCTCAGTTCCCATGTGGAGATGAACCCTCTGCTGATGCTTAAGCGTCCTTTCCGTATGATTGTTTAAATGTATAAAAACATCAAATCTGTTACTTACATATAAGCTGTCAAGGGATGCTGCCACCATTCCTCTGTGGGCTTCTTTTTTATCCACACCAGACAAAAGAATAGCTGCTCTCTGTCCCGGGAAGCAGGCATCCTCATTCTCTCCATGGCTCTGAATGGACTTAACCTTGGCCACCCTCTCTGAAGGGTATAGTCTTATCTCCTGATCCACATGAAGAGAGCCCTCAAGCACGGTTCCAGCCACCACGGTTCCTAACCCCTTTAAGCTTAGAACCCTGTCTATGGGCATTCTGAAGGAACCCTTGTCATCTCTTATTCGGTTTATGGAATCAGCCTTTTTCGCTAAGGCTTCTTTCAGCTCCTTTATTCCTTTAAGGGACAGCGAGTCCACAGAATAAATAGGCCAGTCGGCAAAAACTGTGCCCTTTAGCTGTTCCTTAATATCCTCTGCCACCAGCTCCTCATAGCCCTCATCCACCATATCAATCTTGGTTAATACGATGAAGCCCTGACTTACACTAAGTTCGGAGAGAATATCCATATGTTCAATTGTCTGCGGCATTATTCCCTCATCCGCCGCAATTACAAGAAGGGCGAAATCCATTCCACAGACTCCGGCAAGCATATTGGGAAGAAACTTCTCATGACCTGGCACATCAATCACGCCTGCTCTTTTGCCTCCCGGCAGATCAAACCAGGTGAAACCAAGGTCTATGGTTATGCCTCTCTCCTTCTCTTCCTTCTGGGTGTCAGTCTCTCGACCTGTAAGAGCCCTGATAAGAGCAGTTTTGCCGTGATCTATGTGACCAGCAGTTCCAATAATTATATGTTCCATTAAAACAGTTTTTCCTTCTCGTCTCTAATGAGGTTGCCAAGTTCTCTGATTTCCTCGTAGGTTAATGTTCTCACATCTAAGAGCAGGCTGTCATTTAAGGCCCTGCATATTACCGGTGTGGACAGTTCTCTCATTCTGTCAGACAGTGTGTTAGGACTGCATCCATCAAAGTATACTGCCACTGCCATTCCTGGCAAAATTTCCTCCGGCAGTGATCCTCCCCCCGCAAGATTCTCGGTCTCCACCACACCTAAACTAAGGCCCTCAATCTCATTTAACAGACACTCAAGCTCCCTGTAGAGGTTCCATGCCTTGTCCGTAAGCTCGTCCTTGCCTGCGGACAGCATCTTAAGAACAGGTATATTCTCTATTGCGTATTTCTCGTCCTCGTACATTGAGAGAGTTGCTTCTAACATGAGAGCTGTACACTTGTCTATTCTCATGGCGCGGGTTAAGGGATGCTTCTTGCAGGCATCAATCCATTTCTTCTTACCCACAATGATTCCCGCCTGAGGTCCGCCGAAAAGTTTGTCACCGGAGAAGCTGACAAGATCAACTCCTGCCGCCAGTGAATCCTGCACTGTTGGTTCTTTCTGTAAGCCGAACTTACTTAGATCAATCAGTACTCCCGAGCCTAAATCCTCAATAACAGGAGTGTTAGTCTTGTGGCCTAAGCTTACAAGCTCTTCTCGCTCCACTGATTCCGTAAAACCAATTACTCTATAATTGGATGTGTGTACCTTAAGTACAGCACCTGTATTTTCATTTATCTTCTCAGCGTAGTCGCTAAGGTGGGTCTTGTTGGTAGTTCCAACCTCAACTCTCTTAGCCCCGCTCTGGTCAATAATATCAGGAATTCTGAACTTGCCACCTATCTCAATCTGTTCCCCTCTTGAAACGATGACCTCCTTGCCATCTCCTAAGGCTGACACCATAAGTAATACTGCTGCAGCATTGTTGTTTACTGCCATTGCAGCCTCAGCCCCAGTGATTCTGCATAAGAGCTTCTCGAAATGGGAGTATCTCTCTCCTCTCTCACCCTTATTTAAGTCATACTCAAGGTTGGAATAACCAGACAACTCCTCTGCAACATGGGCTACTACCTCCTTAGGAAGAGGTGCACGCCCTAAGTTAGTGTGAAGGACAATGCCAGTGGCATTAATAACCTTTCTAAGGTTTTTCTTTTTGCCTTCCTCTACATTACCCTCGATATAAGCTACAAGGTTATTCTTCCAGGAAATAAGAGTCTCCTCAACAGGGTTCTCCTTAAGTGCCTCTCTGAGACTGTTTAAGGCCGCCTCGGCTCTCTCCTTAACTGGTTCCTTGCCATATTTTGCCATAAGGTCCATAAGGCCTGGCTCCTGTAATAACTTGTCCATCTTAGGAATCTGTCTAAACAGCTGGTTGTCGCTCATTGTTCCCTCCATACTAAAAAATAAGGATTGCTATATACATTATAGCAATCCTTATCTAAAAATTCATTATGTAATCTAGAAATGTCCAGTCTCTGCCTTAACCCTGTGCATGGTGGTTATCATGTAATAACACCAGATGGCAAAATAGGGAAGTCCAAGAAAGGTCTCAAGCTTATAGCTAATGCTGATTCCTGCAAGGTTTGCTCCGAGAAGAGCAATACTGTAGACAGAAGCTGCAGCTAAGCACCAGAACTTAGGCATTCTGAGTACCTTAAAGCCATCGGACTCCTTACCCATCTTTCTCGCAGCATACATATCAAATACCGAAAGCAAAATCAGGGTAATGCCAGCATATATTAGCACGTCTGTTATCATAACAGAGCCTGTTACAATTGTTTCCATTTACACTCCTTACTTGTTGCCGCCGTAGAGGTTGTTTTCTCTCTCCTCAGCAGACATAGCATTTCTGTCCTTGCCGTTTACAGCGTAAAGGATGATACCGATAAGCATCCAGCCAATGAACATGATTACTGCTGTTGTTCCCATGAATACTGGGTTACCTGGCACAAAGAGTAATACAAATACTACAGTTGCTACAATAGCTGCGAACCATGCCATTGGAAGTCCACCTGGAATAAGGAATGGACGGTTAGCATCTGGCATAGTCTTACGTAATCTGATCAAGCAGAAGGATGTAATCATCCAGCTAAGCACGAAGGCTGCTGCTGAGAAGCTGGTAACTGCATCGATAAGACCGATTCCAAGGAATGGTCCAACGAGGGATAAGCATAAGCAGACAATAAGTCCGTTTCTTGCAACGCCGTTCTTGTCCTTGTTAGCGAAGAAGGATGGGATTAATCTCGCACGTCCCATTGCCATAAGGAGGTTAGCGGATGCTGAATAAAAACCGTTCCATGTAGTGAATAATCCCGCAATTGAGCCTAAGGTAATCATCCAGTAAAGGATAACGCCCGCTGCTCCTGGGAAGATCTGCTTAAACATTGTAGCTGCTGCTGGGGACTCTAAGCCGTAGAACTGCTCCCATGGCATACCCATACCGAAGCAGAATAATAATACTGCGTAGAATACACAGGCAAGAGTAACAGATAATGCAACCATTTTGCCTACGTCCTTAACATCACCGCCTGCCTCTTCAATACCCTGAGGAATTGTCTCAAATCCTGCAAGGAAGAATGGAGCAGATGCTAAGATTGCAAGAGCGCCGCCAAGGAAGCTACTGTGACTTAAGCCTTCTTTGATAGCTCCGTCGTAGATTGGATTTAAGTTGCTGAAGTCACCACCAATTAAGGCAGCAATTGCACCGATTACAGCAGTACCAACAAGGATGATACATAATATCTTCTGTACGCCTGCTGCTGCTGCTAAACCTCTCATATTTAAGAGGAATAAAAGAACGGAGAATACTGCTCCGATAATAATAGTTACTAAGTAAATATCAGTTCCAGCCAGGGTATATAATGGCTTGCCGGAAATGATGCCTGGGAATAAGTAGCTAAGCATTGTTGTAATCTGAATAGCTTCCCAAGGAATGATAGATACAAAAGCACCGAATGCTGCCCAACCTGACAGCAGGGAAACCTTCTCACCAAATGCCTTATAGGCAAATGCCATACCGCCACCTGCTACAGGAAGCATAGGTACGAGCTCACAGTATACCATTGCGATAGGTACCATCATAACTAATGCTAAAATGTAACCTAAAGCTGCAGGTACAGGGCCGCCACAGTTAGCCATCCAGTTGTTAATGGATACTGCCCAGCCAACTCCTACGATTGCGCCGAAGCCAATGCAGAAGAAATCAAGGGCGCCAACGCCTTTTTTTGTTACCTTCTCTTCGTTCATTACGAAACTCCTTCTCTCTTCACATATCGTGTTAAAGTCAAAAAGACTAACCGATTTATTATAACCCGTAGCGCCAATGTTTTCAATGGATTAGAGAATATTTGTCTGCTTTTACAAGGTTATCTTTTTAACAATTTTTAGTGCAAAAAAGAGCCGTCATACGACGACTCTTCTCTCCCAAAACTAACACCCTAGAAATAAATGCATACCCTTCTTCCCAAAAGGGCTTTATCCGTTTCACAGCTTATAACTGTGCTAATGCCATCTTTACATCTTCGATGATATCATCAATGTTCTCAAGACCTACAGAGATTCTTACAAGACCCTCTGCAATACCTGCCACCTTAAGCTCCTCTGGAGAGTAAGTGGAATGTGTCATTGATGCTGGATGCTCAACAAGTGTCTCCGCATCTCCCAAGGAAACTGCAACTGTGCAGAGCTTTAAGGAGTTAACGAACTTAACACCTGCAGCCTTACCACCCTTAAGCTCGATGGAAATCATACCGCCGAAGCCGTTTCTCATCTGGCGGGCAGCCTTCTCATGTCCTTCGAAGGACTTGAGTCCTGGGTAGTTTACTAATTCAACATGGTCGTCCTTCTCTAAGAACTCGGCAAGTGCCATTGCGTTCTTGCAGTGACGCTCCATTCTGATTTCTAATGTCTTTAAGCCTCTTAAGATTAAGAATGCTTCCTGTGGTCCAAGTACACAACCAGTCATGTCCTTGATACCGAACATCTTAACCTGGCCGATGAATTCTTCGCTTCCTACTACGAAGCCGGCAATTACGTCGCCGTGTCCATTCAGATACTTAGTAGCTGAGTGAACGACAACGTCCGCCCCCATCTCTAACGGGCGCTGCAGAAATGGGGTGGCAAATGTGTTGTCGCATACTACTTTGATTTCTGAATTATAATCATGGGCGATCTCTGCCACTCTTCTGATGTCAGTAATCTTGAGTGATGGATTCGCCGGTGTTTCCAAATATACAGCAGCTGTGTTCTCCTTTAAGGCAGCCTTTAAAGCCTCCTCATCAGAAGTATCAATGAAGGTTACCTCCACGCCGTAACGTGTAAGTCCATGATTGAAGTAGGCAAAAGTACATCCATATAATGTCTTGTCTGCAATAAGATGCTTGCCTGCTCCAAGAATTGTCCACATAGCTGCGGAGATGGCACCCATACCAGAGCTTGCTGCTGCTGCAGCCTCGCCGCATTCAAGTGCTGCGATCTTCTCCTCTAAGAGGTTGGTAGTTGGGTTGCCAAGACGGGTGTAGATATAACCGCCTTCCTGTCCTGCAAAGCGGTTGCCGCCCTGCTCACAGGAGTCAAAATAGAAAGTGGAAGTCTGATAAATAGGCATTCCTAATGGCTGATACTCATGTGCCTTAGTCATTCCGCCATGAATGGCTGTTGTTCCAAATCCTGGATTGTTTGCGTTCATCTTAACACCTCTCTGAATCTATTGTATTGGGTCTAAACCCTCTTTCTCACAGGTAAAAGTATATCATCTTAAAGCGGACACGAAAAATACAAATAAGTTATGCCTTGTCATAGATTTTATCTATAGCAAGGCATTCTTGTTAATTTGCTAATGAAGTTTTTAAAATATCCAGATACTCCTCCGCTAAAGGAGTAAGTCCTAAGTTTTCAATCTTTATGTATCCAATCTTCATGGTAACATCCATATCAAGAGGAATGGATGCCATGGTTCCCTCAACGATACCTTTGGAAGCCATACCCGAAGATACCGTGAAGCTGTCCATATTATCAAGAAGTGTAAATATGGTAGCTCGGTCAGACACACCGATGGTACGGTCAAAATGATGGGAACTTAAAATCTCCTCTGAGAAGTAGAGTGGATCCGTGTCCCTCTGCTCGAAGAAGAGATAGGTAAGTCCCTTGAGGTCGGAAAGGCTTAAGGATTTACATTTTGCCAGAGGAGACTTGACGGAGATTAATACGTGGGGTCTGGTCTCGCACAGGAGATTAAACTCTAAGTGGTTCTCCTTCAAGTACCTAAGCATCATCTTCTCATTTTTACTGTCTGTATATATGATTCCAAGGTCAGACCTGAAGGCCTTCAAATCAGAGATAATGGTTGCTGTTCTCTGCTCCTTTAAGGAAATGGCAAAGGTTTCAGGGTCATAACGCTTTATCAGCTTCAGAAAAGCCTCCGCCGCGAAGCCGTAGTGCTGAGTGGATATTGACAGAGTAGCCTTCTGTTTAAGTTCTCCAAAATACCTGTTCTCCAAGAGATCTTCCTGGGTAAGCACCGCTTTAGCGTATGATAGAAACTCTAACCCCTCCGGAGACAGGCTCATACCCCTGTTGTTTCTCACAAAAATATGGAATCCCAAGCTTTGCTCTAAGTCTCTTAATGTTGCAGACAAGGTTGGCTGTGAAAGGTAGAGGGCCTTGGCAGCCTCACTCATGGAACCCTTTTCTGCTATTTCAGTAACACATCTTAACTGCTGTAATGTCATTTTACTTCTCCGGATTTATTCTGATATAGTCCCTGAAATCGTGATAAAGAACCTTGGCAGAATATATCATTTTGTCGAAAAGTCCACCGCGGTACAGGTTTATAATAATCATTCCTATTGGAATAGCCACAATCATTCCTATGAGTCCCCATCTTAAGAAGCCAAGATACATAATAAACAGCATGGCAAAAGGATTGACTCCCATGGAATCACCTAAGAGCTTAGGCTGAATCACCTGTCTAACTAACTGTGTCAGCAGGTATAAAACAACTAACAAAATAGCCCTCTTGTAGTCTCCGGTAATAAAATCCATTATCGCCCATGGTCCAAGAATAGTACCAGTTCCGAAGAATGGAAGCATATCAAGAAAGGCAATACCCAAAGCCGACAGGGCAAAATAAGGTGCCTTCATAAAGCCAAGATAAACCGCTAAAATCACATAGATTACTAACATTATTTTAAGCTGAGCCTTTATGTAACCGCCAAGCACATCAACAAGCTGAACCTTGCATATGCGAAGAAGCTTCTTTAAGTCCTCTCCCGCATGGTCCTTAAGCCAGTTATCAATCTCAACCTTATCAGCGATGAAGAAGTAGGTTGCAAGAAGTCCAACTATAATATTAATAAGCACTGTTGGCAGAGAACCTGCAAGGCCCGAGGCTGACTTGGTAAGGGAACCCGTGTCAAGGCCTGATGCCCAGTCTGTTATGTAGTTACCAAGATTATCCGTAAAGTTTACAAGTGGATCTCTCAAGGCTCTTGGCAGGCCCGAGTAGAGACTGTGTAAACTGTTCATTACCTTGTAATACTGTATTGTAATGGAGCTTGTAAGAGCAGGAATATCCCCTGTAAGCTCCTTTACCTCTTTGACAACAAAGAGCAGGACGCCATAGATTGTAAGCACAACCAGAGCGATGGCAAGAATAATCACCACCACTGTTCCTGCTTTTCTCACGATTTTTAGGCGCTTCTCTAAAACCTTCACTATTGGATTAACCAAAAGTGAAAGAATCCAGCCCACAACAAAGGGGGCTAATAGCTTTAGTAAGCCTGGTAATGCATAAAGTAGCAACGCCATCAATATAATTGGCACAAGCACGTTTAGGCTTAGCTTAATATAATCTTTTTTCTCTCCCATATATTCTCCCTAGTTACGGTTTTTACCGTAAAAATAACTGCCGAAATAAATAGTTGCAGCAACTAAAACAATCATTGGTCCCGTTGCGACTCCTGTGTAGTAAGAACTTACAAGTCCCACGAAGCCTGAGACATAGGCAAAAATAACCGAAAAGAGATGATACTCTCTTAGATTATCAGACACATTGGCCGAGGATGCTGCAGGCAAAATTAACAGGGCGTTAATAATGAGAATTCCAACCCACTTTATGGAAACCATTACCACAAGAGCCACCAAAACCGCGAAGATGTTCTCTAAAAGAGCCACAGGGTAATTTCTTGATTTTGCCAGGGGCTCATGGAAGCTCATGGCCTGTAGCTTGTTTCCAAATACTATCCAGAATACCAGGGTAATAACTAACATAACTCCCAGGTATACTACTTCCTTTTCTGAGATGCTGAGTATATCTCCCACCAGCATTGCTGAATACTTGCTGAAATTTCCACCACGGCTAAGTATGGCAAGACCTAAGGCCAGGGATGCCGAGCTAAAGACTGAAATAATGGTATCTCTTGAAGCAGATACCCTTCTTCCAATCTCGTTTAGCACAATGGCAAAAATTATGGCGAAGGCTATCATGGAAATGTTTACATCCTTCACAGATAAGACAAGTCCCACAGCAATTCCAGTAATGGCGGAATGTCCCAAAGCATCTGAAAAGAAAGCCATCTTTCTTGTCACAATCATTGTTCCCATAAGACCAAATAATGGTGACAGTAAGGCTATGGCAACGAGGGCAAGAACCATGAAGTCATACTGAAGAAATGAAAAAGCATTAATCATTTTCCACTACCTCCTCGCTTCCGTAGTTCCCGAATCTCTCTTTAAACTCAGGACTCTTAAAGACCTCTCCTGCCCCTCCCTGCTTCACAATGGTGTGGTCAAGGAGAACAACCTTGTCAGCATATTTTGCCACGTAATCAAGGTCATGAGATATTAGAATAATAGCCATATCGAATTTCTTCTTTAGCTCGTCTATGGTCCTGTAAAAGCTCTTTAATCCATTGGCATCGACACCTGACACTGGCTCGTCCAATATAAGAAGATTAGGTCTGTCCATCACCGCTAAGGATAAGAGAACCCTCTGTAGCTGTCCTCCTGACAGGTTAGAAACCTTCTCATCAATCAGGTAATCTGCATCAAATACAGAGAGGGCCTCTAAAATTCTGTCCTTAACCTTCTTGGACTTCCATAAAAATACCGGCACTCTAGACTCGTAAGCCGCCATCAGATCATATACCGATACCGGTGTATTTTTATCGAGAGATAATCTCTGTGGCACGTATCCAATCTTAATCTTCTGAAGATTTCCGTCTTCCCTGTCCTTAAACTCAATACTTCCCTTGTGAGGAACATCGTTAATTAAGCCTCTTACAAGTGTGGATTTGCCCGCACCATTTTGTCCAATAAGAACCGTCAAGGTTCCGCAGTGAACATGGAGGTCTACGTCCTTAAGTACAGGTTCGTCTCCGAAGGAAACCGAAAAATCTTTAATTTTAATGCAGTGTAAGCCACAAGGGACTTTAATTAACTTCATTAAGTATCCTTTCAAGTGTGGAAAGATTCTCTTCCATACCCTTTATATAGCTGTCTAAATTATCGTAATTTCCTCTGGTAAGAGGATCAAGAATAATATATTCCATGTTGCAGGCTCTGTTTACAGTTTCTGCAAGATCTATTCCATAAATTTCCTCAGTGATAATAAAGCATTCATTATCACTGTCATAATGTTCAATAACAGAAGCCACCTCACCGGCGCTTGACTGCCTCTCCTCATCCATGTCAACTAAAAGGTCAACATTTAAGTTTAACTCCTTACACAGGGACTCAAAGGCTTCAAATAATAGCACCACATTTCTCCCATTAGAGTATAAGGCCAAATACTGGCACCTCTCTATAAGAAGCTCAACTTTTTCCCGGTATGACTCATAGTTATTGGTAAGCTTATCCTTATCTTCCACTAAAGGCAAAAGCTTTTCATAAATATTCTCAAGTTCATTTCTGTAAAGCACAGGGCTTGCGAAGGCGTGAGCTAATATTTCCTCTTCCTCATCAATGCCCTCTGTGGCATCCACAATAGATAAATCCGGATAATGGCTGATTACCTTGTCCAAAAAGGACTCAGCACCTCCTCCATTTATCACAAAAACATCCCCTGTAGAAAGAAGCTTTACATCCTCCGTGGTAAGCTGAAAATCATGAAGACAGCCAGTTTCAGGCTCACTAAGATTTACAACCCTGACATTATCCAGGCCCACTGTAAGGTTGCTTACAGCCACATACATTGGGTAGAAGCTGGTAATGACAGTAAGTTCCTCTTTCTTGTCATCCCCTTCTTCCACTTCTGCCACTTTCTCAGGATTGTTTCTGACATAAAGATATGTGCCGCCAAAGAAAATTAAATTAACAAAAACTATTAGTAAAAGTATGAATACATACTTATTCCGCATATATATCCTCTCCCGCTTCAATCTTATCCATCAAAGCCCAGATCTCTTCACGTCCCTGCTTGGTCTCCGCAGAGAAAGGAATCAGAATAGACCCCTTCTCCATATTGAGCCCTTCTCTGATAATCTTAAGCTGCTTCTGAACCTGAGACCTCTTAATCTTATCAAGCTTGGTTGCAATAATAATAGGCTTAAATCCCATGTAAAGAATCCAGTCATACATTTCTTTATCATTTTGAGAAGGCTCATGACGAATATCTATAAGGAGAAATACAGCCTTTAACTGCTTGCTGTTATGAAGGTATCTCTCAATAAGCTTACCCCATTTCTCCTTCTCAGTCTTGGAAACCTTAGCGTAGCCGTAGCCAGGAAGGTCAACAAGATATAAGGCCTCGTTAATGTTATAGAAATTTATGGTCTGAGTTTTTCCTGGCTGAGCTGAAGTTCTGGCCAGAGACTTTCTTAACATAAGTGCATTTATCAGTGATGACTTACCCACGTTAGACTTGCCTGCGAAGGCAATCTCTGGCAGGCTGTTGTCAGGCAAAACTGAACTAACACCACAAACCGTCTCCAAATTAACTTGTTTAATTACCATTTAATTTCTCCTACTTTATCAGTGCAATATCCTTTGCCTCATTGAAGTCTGAGACAAATACTATTTCAAGACCACCTGTTATCTCCTCAGACAGCTCCTCCACATCCGGCTTATTTTTAACTGGGACAAGAACCGTCTTCATGCCTGCATCCTTGGCGGCTAAGAGTTTCTCCTTCAGTCCACCGATTGGAAGCACTCTTCCCCTTAAGGTAATCTCTCCTGTCATAGCAACATCAGGTCTTACCTTCTTACCAGTAACCGCAGAGAATATACCTATGGACATGGTAATGCCGGCAGATGGACCATCCTTAGGCACAGCTCCCTCTGGAATATGTATGAGTATATCCCTCTCGGCAAAATAGTCCTTGTCAATTCCATAGTCAGCAGCCTGGGAACGAACGAAGCCAAGCGCAATCTGGGCAGACTCCTTCATGACATCGCCCATCTGTCCCGTGAGCTTAAGTTCTCCCTTTCCAGGAAGTACATTGACCTCTATCTCAAGGGTGTCACCACCAACCCTGGTCCATGCAAGGCCTCTTACAATACCCACTGAAGCCTTCTCGTTCTTGCTGTCTCTGAAATATCTCTTCTTTCCAAGGAAGTCAGTGATGTTCTTGGGGCTAACCTTAACAGTCTCTGCCTCTTCCATGAGAATCATTTTAGCTGTCTTCCTGTATACAGTAGCAATCTGTCTCTCAAGGTTTCTAACGCCAGCCTCCCTTGTGTAGGATCTGATTATTTCCTTTAGTGCAGCGTCTGATATACTGCACTGGGATTTCTTAATTCCATTTTTAACTAATTGTTTTTTGACAAGATGTTCCTTAGCAATGTGGAACTTCTCATTTTCGGTATAGCCAGGTATGTTGATGATTTCCATTCTGTCTAGAAGTGGTCTTGGAATATCATCTGTGGCATTGGCTGTAGCAATGAAGAAGGCCTTGCTAAGGTCCACTGGAATTTCAATATAATGATCTCTAAATCCAGAGTTCTGTTCTGGATCCAACACCTCTAACAGAGCTGATGAGGTATCACCTTTATAATCCTTGGACACCTTATCAATCTCATCTAAAAGCATTACCGGATTAGAAACTCCCGCAGCCTTTAAGCCCTCGATAATTCTTCCTGGCATAGCGCCAACATAGGTCTTTCTGTGGCCCCTAATCTCAGACTCGTCCCTAACACCACCCAAACAGATGCGTACATACTCTCTGTTTAAGGACTTAGCAATGGATTTAGCAATTGATGTTTTGCCGGTTCCTGGAGGTCCTACCAGACAGATTATCTGAGCATCAGATGAACCTGTAAGTGCATGCACAGCAAGGAATTCAATCACTCTCTCCTTAACCTTCTCTAAACCGTAGTGATCCTTATTAAGAATCTTCTCCGCTTCCTTAAGGTCTAATACATCCTCAGTTTTATTGTTCCAAGGCAGTTCAAGACAGGCATCCAAATAGTTTCTAAGGACTGCGGCCTCGGAGGAGGAATGGGAGGTATGCTCTAATCTCTTTAATTCCTTATTAAGCTTCTCCTTAACCTTGTCATCGGCATTTAGTCCTTCAATTCTATCACTGTACTCAGTGAATTCGTCGTAACCATCAGAATCCTTTAGTTCCTCTGTGATTACCTTAAGCTCTTCCCTTAAGACATAGTCCCTCTGGTTTTCGTCGAGCTTCTCCTTAACCTGCTTATGGATATCCTCCTTAATGAGGATTACCTTGGTTTCAGTGGTAAGTATACCCTGAAGTTCAGCATATGCATTCTCGATATTCTCCGCCTCTAAGAGCCTTTGCTTCTGCTCGTAGGAGAAAGGAAGTTTGGCTGCCATCAGGGTCATTAAGGAGACCAGTGAATTCTGCCCCATTACTTGACCCCTTAAATCGCTGCCGATCTTGGTTGCATTGGCATAGGCAGTGAAGGTCTCCTGAAGAGCTCTGATTAAGCCCATCTCCTCAGCCTCGTCCATATCACTTGCATCATAGTCAGGCAAAATATAAACCTGGGACTCTAAATATTCCCCAGCGAAGTCAATCTTTTCTATTTTGCCTCTGGAAATACCTTCAGCCAAGACTCTGACCATACCGTTCTTCATCTTCATTGTCTGACGAATCTTGGCAAGCGTACCAATACTGTAAAGGTCTGCCTCCTTTGGATTGTCCACGGAAACCGACTTCTGTGTTACTAAAAATATCTGTTTGTCTGTATTCATTACCTGGTCAACAGCCTTCTTGGATGCGGTTCTGCTCACATCAAAGAATCCCATGGACCCTGGCAAAATTGTTATTCCCCGCAGTGCTACTGTGGGGAATAATAATGTATCTCTATTCAATGTCATACTCCTTAGGCGCTTTTCGCCTTACCTCTTTCAATAATAGGCTGACCACCCTCAATGGTTTCCTTGGTGATTACAACCTTCCTAATGGTCTCATCAGATGGTACCTTGTACATGATATCAAGAAGACTTGACTCTAAGATGGCTCTAAGACCTCTTGCACCTGTCTTTCTCTCAAGAGTCTTATCTGCAACTGCTGCCAGAGCATCATCCTCAAAAACAAGCTCTACACCATCCATGTCAAAGAGCTTTCTGTACTGCTTAACCAAGGCATTCTTAGGCTCTGTTAAGATTCTTACCATAGCCTCTCTGTCTAACTCATCAAGGGCTACTGTAAGTGGTAATCTTCCCACGAACTCAGGTATAAGTCCGAACTTGATTACATCCTGTGGCAGAGCTTCCTTTAAAAGCTCACCCACGTTTCTCTCTGACTTTGATGTGATTGTGGAGTTAAAACCAATTGGCTGCTTGTCCAAGCGATTCTCAACAATCTTCTCAAGTCCATCGAAGGCACCTCCGCAGATAAAGAGAATATTGGTGGTATCCACCTGAATAAACTCCTGCTGAGGATGCTTTCTTCCACCCTGAGGTGGTACGGAAGCAACAGTTCCCTCTAAAATCTTAAGTAAAGCCTGCTGAACTCCCTCGCCGGATACATCTCTTGTTATGGAAACGTTCTCTGACTTCTTGGTAATCTTGTCAATCTCATCAATGTAGATAATACCAACCTGGGCCTTCTCCACATTGTAGTCTGCGTTCTGTAAGAGCTTTAAAAGAATGTTCTCAACATCCTCGCCTACATAACCGGCCTCTGTAAGTGTTGTTGCATCAGCGATGGCAAAAGGCACATTTAAAACCCTGGCCATAGTCTGAGCAAGTAAGGTCTTACCTGAACCAGTTGGCCCTAGAAGTAAGATGTTACTCTTCTGAATATCCACATCATCTGTGTAGCCCGATGTGATTCTCTTGTAGTGATTATAGATACCTACTGATAATACCTTCTTGGCATCCTCCTGACCGATAACGTATTCATTTAAGAACTCCATCATCTCCTCAGGCTTATATAAATTAATATCCAGACCCTGGGTCACAGGTTCTGCATCCTCGAATTCATCGTCAATAATCTCAGCGCAGATATCGATACAGTCATCGCAAATGTAAGCACCATTTGGTCCTGCAATTAAACGTCTGGTCTGCTCCTGTGTCTTGCCACAGAAGGAACAGCGAATGCGATCGTCAGTTGTCTTTCCTGCCATATTATAACTCCTTTAGTGCTTTTGCCTAATCCTTAAGGCAAAAAGTCCTTTTGAAAATCCTTCTCTAAAATGTAGTTTTGGGACAGCACCAAAAAAGCGCTGTCCCTAATTATTTCTTTATTACTGCTTCTTTGTGATAACACCATCAATGAGGCCATATTTTAATGCCTCCTCTGCTGTCATGTAGTTATCACGTTCAGTATCTCTGGCAATCTCCTCGATTGGCTTGCCTGTTGCATCAGCTAAGATCTCATTGAGACGCTGTCTGGTCTTCATGATATTCTCAGCAACGATTCTGATTTCAGTCTCCTGACCTCTTGCACCGCCTGATGGCTGGTGAATCATAACCTCTGCATTAGGTAAAGCAAATCTCTTGCCCTTAGTTCCTCCAGAGAGAAGCAATGCTCCCATGGAAGCTGCAAGTCCCACACAAATAGTGGAGACATCGCACTTGATGTACTGCATGGTATCGTAGATAGCCATACCAGCTGTGACGGAACCACCTGGGGAGTTGATGTAAAGATGAATGTCCTTGTCTGGATTCTCAGACTCAAGGAATAACATCTGCGCAACGATTAAGTTGGCAGATACATCAGTAACCTCTTCGCCAAGGAAAATGATTCTGTCCTTTAATAATCTTGAATAAATGTCATAAGAGCGCTCACCACGACTGGTCTGCTCAATGACGTAAGGCACTAAACTCATAGATCCTCCGTCTTATATATTATTTACTCTTCTGTCTTCTTTGTTGTCTTCTTAGCTGTAGTTGTCTTCTTAGCAGGAGCCTTCTTCGCTGGCTTCTCCTCTGCTGTCTCAGCCTTCTTAGCTGTAGTCTTCTTTGCAGGAGCCTTCTTTGCTGGCTTCTCCTCTGCCTCTGCTTCCTCAGCAGCAACTTCAACTACATTCTTCATGATGAGGTCAACAGCACCCTGGATTTCAAGATCTCTCTTGATGGACTCTCTCTCGGAATCTCCAACGAGCTCCTTAATCTTGTCTAACTCCATGTTGTAAGCTGTAGCCATCTTCTCAAGCTCTGCCTCGATTGCCTTGTCAGTAATCTTAACCTTGGCATCCTTAGCAATTGCCTCTAATACAAGGCTTGACTGGATACGACGAATAGCCTCTGGTCTAGCCTGAGCACGTACTCCTTCAAGAGTCATTCCTGTGAACTGTAAGTACTGATCGAAGGTTAAGCCCTGCTGCATCATCTGCTGAGCCATACCATTTAACATATCCTCAACCTGGAAGTCGATCATTGGTTCAGGTAATTCCATCTCGGAAGCCTCGATGATAGCCATGATAGCCTCATCCTCCTGAGCTCTCTTAGCTGCATCCTTCTTAGCCTGAACTAACTTCTTCTTAAGGTCTGCCTTGTAGTCCTTTAATGTATCGAACTCGGAAACATCCTGAGCGAACTCATCGTCAGCCTTTGGAAGCTCCTTAGCCTTGATCTCATTAATCTTAACCTTGAATAAAGCTGGCTTGCCAGCAAGCTCTGCTGCCTGATAATCAGCTGGGAATGTTACGTTAACATCAACCTCAGCGCCAACCTTCTTGCCTACTAACTGATCCTCGAATGTATCGATGAAGGAATGGGAACCAATCTCTAAGCCGTAGTTCTCAGCTGTGCCGCCCTCGAACTGGTTTCCGTCTACATAGCCTGCGAAGTCGATGATAGCTGTATCACCCTTCTTGATGCCTCTGCCCTCAACGGTAACTGTTCTTGCGTTGATCTCTCTCTCCTTATCAACCTCTGCATTAACATCAGCTGCGGAAACGCTTGTGTCAACAGCTGTAACCTTAATGCCCTTGTACTCGCCAAGCTTAACCTCTGGACGAACTGCAACCTCTGCTGTGAAGATGAATGGCTTACCCTTCTCTAACTGAACGATATCAACAGATGGCTGGGAAACGATATCTAAACCGCTCTCTGTCATAGCCACTGGATACTCCTTCTGCATAAGGATGTTAGCTGCATCCTCGAAGAAGATCTCTGTTCCGTACATCTTCTCTACAACCTGTCTTGGCACCTTGCCCTTACGGAAACCAGGTACACTAAGTTTATTTTTCTGCTTCTGATAAGCCTCATCAATTGCCTTATCAAGCTCCTCTACAGGAACCTCGATAGTCATTTTTGCCATGCTCTTCTCGAGCTGTTCAACTTTTACGCTCATTTAAACGTCTTCCTCCTTATATTGGTAAGCTGCCTGCCACCATATCTTTTAAGATTCTGGCAGCTTGATGGCATACCATTGGAATCTTATAACAATCTATAGTATTGTATCATAGGAATCCGCGAAAATCCACTATTTTTTAGCAATTACACTAACCCATTCCCCCATGTGTTTTACTTCCACAATGTCGAAGCCAACTTCAGTTAATTTTGCCTTAACAGGCTCCTCCTTGAAGTCGATTATACCCGAGGTTACAAAGTATCCGCCTGGCTTTACTGTCTCGTAGGCAGCTTCCGCCATTGGGATAATAATATCAGCTAAAATGTTGGCCAGCACCAGGTCGTACTTATTTCTTCCAACAGTCTCAAGGAAATTCTCATCATCAATCAGATTTCCTATCATAATCTCGTACTGGGAAGGCAAAATTCCATTCATTTCCATATTCTCAACAAAAGAACCATGGCAGATTGGATCTATATCTGTTCCTGTGGCATGTTTTGCCCCCAGCTTAAGAGCTATGATTGAGAGGATTCCCGAACCGGTTCCAAGATCCAGAACCTGATCTCCCTCCTTCATATAATCCTCCAGGCCTTCAATACAGAGTCTTGTGGTTTCATGATGTCCTGTGCCGAAGGAGGTCTTTGGGTCTATCTCTATCATAACCTTGTATTCTGCACCTTCTGGAATCTCCTCCCAGGATGGCTTAATCAGAATATCATTAAGGAAAAATGGCTTGAAGAATTCCTTCCAGTTATTGATCCAGTCCTCCTCCTTGGTGGTGGTCTCAAGAATCGAGCCCTCTCCGATATCCATAAAGTCCCTTAAATCCCTAAGACCTTCCTTAACCTTCTCGATTATGCTTAGATTATCCTCATCCATTCCGAGGTAAAATCTGATTGCTGCACTTCCATCGTCCTCTGGCAGCTCAGCCTCTATATCAATGTACATCTCTCTTACTTCTTCCTCTGTGAGAGGTACCTTGTCTATTATTTCAACTGAATTTATACCTAACTCGTATAGCATATCTGCCACCAGATCTTCTGCAGCAGTTACTGTATTTATCTTATACTCTCTCCATTCCATTTTTAGCCCTCCTTTGACACTTTGTATTATACCACATCTCTTCTCCCAATAAAAAAATCCCGACAAAATGTCGGGTTTTTCTTACATGCAGCAAAGTTAATAAGCCGGTCCCCATATAAATGTGTGTGTGGTATATCGAGTCCCTATAATAAGTGTAGCTTAATATGACTGATTAACTTTGTTGCGTGAAAACTAAATTGTTACATCTGCATGCTGTCCAACAGCTCATTTACTGAAGCCTTAACTATAATACTTCCTTCCCTGGTCCAAACAACCTCCTCGCCAACAATAGTGGCGGTCAGAAAATCCTTTGAGTCCTGAATTGCCGAAAATCTCATGTTCTCAACTCTTTCACTCATGTTGATTAAGGCCTTGCTGCCATTTTTAAAGCTCAGTTCCAGTTTGTAGTCGGGCAGAGCACGCATGTTTAGTACTGCTGTGTCCATATCTCCACCTCTTTATATCCTTTTCTATGCTTAAATTATATCTGCTGAAAAAACAAAAAAATATCCCCCAAAGGGGGGATATTCTACTTTAACAGTTCAACTATTTTACTTCTTCTGTCTATATTACACTTGGTGAATATGTTTTTGATATGGCTCTTTACAGTCTCTTCGGACACGAAAAGGTTGGCTGCAATTTCCTTGTTTCTCATACCCTTAGCCACCATCTCTGCGATTTCCCTCTCTCTTGGGGACAGCTCATTAAGGGCTCCGGAGGACTTCTCAATGGCTCCGAACATAGTCCTCTCCTCCGCCTTGTTGTAGTGGATATCTAACTTCTTTATCTCTACTATGGCATTTTCATGAGATTTCTTTACCTCAGGTAAAATAAACAGCATACTAAAATACCCTCTGAAGGCCGCTATAAAGCTGTAGTTCTGATCCACCTCAGACATTGAAAGAGCCTTGGAGAGATACTCTCCAGCCTTAAGGAATCGTCCCAAGGCCAGATATGAAAGGGCAAGTCCTACGTACATGAAATTTCTGGTAGCCTGACTTATAAGCAGCGGTTCCATAAAGAGGGAGGCCTCCAGATTACCAATAACCTTTTTATACTCCTTTCTTAGGAGAAGGTCAGTAATACGACAGGTCTTAACAATACAATTAGCAAAGGTCAGCTGCTTATACTCGCTGGCATCACCCTTAGCCCAGGACACAGCATCATTTGTCTCCATCATAATGGCCAGAAGGTAGCTTCGCACGGATTCTACCATAACTTCATTTATCTTCTTACGTCGCACTTCAACTATGGAGTTGGCCTTACTCTCAAGCAGTGAAACTGCCTCCTCCAGGGCAACCATGTTGGACTGGTAGATGGCATTGATTCCAAGTATCAGAGTTGCACCATAAAGCATACTCACATTCTTTGCTTCCTCAGCCAGATAAAAGGCTCTGTGAGCAAGAATGTCCGACTCCTCGAATCGGCACTGAACCGACAGAACCTCGGAGAAGTAAAGCTCGTATCCTCCCGCTCCGTGATCATCCGTCAGAGTATTATAAATATCTAACATATCCTGCAGCTCAAATACGGTTTCCATCATGCGGCCAGGCTCTCTGTAGTAGAGATTCCACATGGAGGTTGAACCGAACATAAAGGGTTCTCCAGGCACAAATACCTCAGAGAAACGGCTCATATGATTTCTTGCTTCCTCATAGCACTCAGTCATTCTTACGCAATCTGGAAAGTATGACAGAGCTCTGACTAAGTGGTACTCTCCCAGGATCTGTTCATCCTTTAAAGAATCCACCATCATTTCAACTTCCTTCATGTGCTTCTTGAAGGCTTTGAACTTTCCACCGGCAAAAAGGGCATGGCACATCTTTAAAACCGCCACAGGATGTTTTGCCAGAAGATCCCTCGCGCATCTGTCCATGATTTTATCGCATACTTCCACGAATTCCTCATCTCCGACCTTCTCCATCCACAGTCCGGTAAGGTCGCAGCCAAGTGCGCTATCATAATCTCCCGCTATATAAAAACAGGTAAAGGCATTTAGATGCTCATCATGTTCTTTAAACCACACTCCTGCCTTTCTATTACTCATAGCAATAAACTCAGGAGATCTTGACATAAACCTCTTTCTTAAGAAGTTTGAAAGAAGCTCATGTATTGTATAGGTATTATTATATTCATTGTAGTAAACCAAAGGTATCTGCTTCATATTGTCCTGAACAAACACCTCATCATACTCCTCATCCAGCATATAATTAATCTGGGCAAGAGTAATGGTATCAAAAATTGACAGGCTAAGTAACTGTTTACGTCTTTCTTCTCCTAATCTGCTCCAGAAATGGTCCTCAAGCATTTTGTCCAGACCAAGAACTAACTCTGTCTGATTATCCTGTTCTTCCTTGATATATCTGATTACAAGGGATACCGCCGCAGGCCAGCCTTCTGTCTTCTTATAAATATTGGATGCGCGCTTTTTTTCGAGAAGAACTCCCTCTCTGTCGGCAAAGTTTATTACTTCCTCCTCGGAGAATTTTAAATCCTGGCCGCCAATGTAGATTATTTTATCTATTTCAAGCTGTCCCCTAAGCCTTCCAAGATTCTGGGACAGAAATATAACATGAAGTCCCTCCTCCTTTCTCTTGGTAAGAGCAATAAATATCTCCAGGGGCCATGACTGATATACATGCTGGAAGTTGTCGATGACTATATACTCATCCCTGTCGCACTTTGCTGCAGAGATGATTTCGGAAATCTCCACAACATTAATTCTGTTTAGCGGTCCCAGCTCAGAAAGCCTATTTCCCGCTTCTTCATCAATTTTCTTAATCTCATTCTTAAACCACGAAAAGGACTCCATTCCTGTATTTGGCGTACAGGTAAGCCACCTGATCTTGTCTGCTGGCACCTCTTTCAACGCAAAATTAACCGCCGTGGTCTTTCCGTACCCCGTCGGTGCCTCTACAAGTGTTATGGATCTGTTTTTAATTTCTGATACCAGGTTTAAAACCCTGTCCGAGAAAAACACGTGGTCCATGATTCATCCTCACAAAGTTAATCGATTTTACTATACCATAATTCATAGTTTTTTAACAGTTTGTATGGGTAATATTTATCAAAGAAAGTAAAACCTTGTCATTATAGGAAAACACCGTTTGTGCAGGCAATATATATGTTCTCCCTTGCTATAGCAAAAAAGGATGAAACCACAAACATGGTTTCATCCTTATATATGACCCTTTAAGGTCCTTTCTAATGTAGTGATTACAGCACAAGCTTTCCGTTTTTAACGACATGCTCCACAATATTCATACCTGTGCAGTATGGAAGGAACTGTATAGATGGCTTTTCCAAAATAACCAGGTCTCCCATTTTGCCTACTTCAAGGCTGCCTACTGTGTCAGCTCTGTCGCAGGCTGCTGCACCGTTGATGGTCATTGCAGTAATTACCTCTTCGATACTCATATGCATATAAATGCAGGAAATAGCAATAATTAGTGGAATGCTACAGGTGTGACAGCTGCCCGGATTGAAGTCCGATGCGATGGCAACTGCAGCGCCCTTATCCACCATCTCTCTTCCGTGAGCATAGGGGGCACCTAAGCTAAAGGCTGTAGCTGGAAGTAATGTGGCAATTGTATTACCCTCTGCCAGCTTACCTACGCTTGCTTCCGATGCCATGAGAAGATGATCGGCAGAATGGCACCCCTCTTCTACGGCCATTGCTGCTCCCCCTAAATCATACATCTCATCTGCGTGAACCTTAAGCTTGAAGCCTAACTCCTTTGCTCCGCGCAAGTAGTATCTGGATTCCTCTATATCAAAGACATTTTTTTCCGTAAAAATATCAGCAAATTCCGCCAGGCCTTCCTCAATAACCTGTGGCATTACCTCTTTAAGATTGAAATCCAGAAACTCTTTATTCCTTCCTGCATACTCTGGTGGAGTAGCATGAGGTCCTAAGAAGGTTCGAACGATATCCACTGGCTGGTCACCATCTAGGTCTCTCATGACTCTTAGCATTCTAAGCTCAGTGTCCTTGTCCAGTCCATATCCGCTCTTACCCTCAACTGTGGTAACACCGTATGACAGCATGCGCTTTAATCTCTCCATGCCGCTGTCATAAAGTTCCTTCTCAGATGCCTCTCTGGTAGCCTTCATGGAAGATGCGATACCGCCTCCTCTTTCCATAATAGACATATAAGAGTCACCCTTAAGTCTCCAGGAGAATTCATCCGCTCTGTAGCCACCGAAGACAAAATGAGTGTGAGAGTCTACGAAGCCTGGGATTACAGCCTTGCCTGTGGCATCGATGATTTCATAACCATCGGCTGATCCATACTGCTTCTCCATATCCTCGGTAGTTCCTACGAATACAATTTTTCCTTCTTCTATTACCACTGCACCATCATGAATGAGTCCCACGTTAGACATATCAGCGCCATGCTTTGGGCCTCCCTTACATGTAACTAATTCTGATGCGTGCTTAATAATACATGTCTTATCCTTCATATCCCTATCCTTTCCTGTCACAGCTTCACTGTGAAGGAAGCTGTAACCTCTTACTGAATTCCTTTATCCTTGCAAACCTTCTCGATAAGAGCATCATCTGCAACGTATGGGATTGTAATGTGGTCATCACCATTGGTCATCTTGTTGTACTCTGCAACAGTCTCAATGGAGTGCTCATTTCTAGCCCAGTTTCTACGAGAAACACCAATCATGGTATCCCATGGAATAGCCTTCATAAGGATCTCGTCTACTCTCTCGGATCCATCAAGGACTAAACCGAATCCACCGTTGATACCCTTACTGATACCAACACCTCCACCATTGTGGAGAGCTACAAGGCTCATTCCACGTGCAGCATTACCAGCGTAGCACTGGATTGCCATATCAGCTGTGATGTTGGAACCATCATAAATGTTGGATGTCTCACGGTATGGAGAATCAGTACCACCTGTATCATGGTGATCACGACCTAACATAACAGGTCCGATCTCGCCTTCGCGTACCATCTTGTTGAAGCGGAGAGCAATGTCTCTTCTTCCTAAAGCATCCTGGTAAAGGATACGGCACTGGGTACCAACTACTAACTTATTCTTCTCTGCATCACGGATCCAGATATAGTTATCTCTGTCCTGACCACGACGGTTAGGGTCGATAACATCCATAGCTGCAGCATCTGTCTTGTGAAGATCCTCTGCCTTGCCAGATAAACAGCACCATCTGAATGGGCCATATCCATAGTCGAATAACATTGGTCCCATAATATCCTCAACATAGGATGGATAGATGAAGCCTTCATCTGTGTTTACGCCATTCTTGCTAATCTCCTTAGCGCCTGCATCAAATACAGCCTTCATGAAGGAGTTACCGTAATCGAAGAAGTATGTACCATCTTCAACTAACTTCTCTATTAAGTGGAAGTGACGTACAAGAGTCTCATTTACCAGCTTGATAAACTTCTGCTTATCTGTTCTTAATAACTCTGTTCTCTCCTCGAAGCTGATACCAGCTGGGCAGTAACCTCCATCGTATGGAACGTGGCAGGATGTCTGATCGGAAAGAAGATCAATGTGAATCTTGTTATCAACAGCATACTGAAGTAAATCTACAATATTTCCATGGTAAGCAATGGAGATTGTCTCCTTCTTCTCCATGTACTCCTTAGCTACCTTAAAGGACTCCTCTGGAGTCTCACAGATTACGGAAACCCATCCCTGGTTGTGACGAGTCTCGATTCTGCTCATGTCAACCTCGGCTACGATACCAACGCCCTTAGCAATCTCAATTGCCTTAGGCTGTGCACCTGACATTCCACCAAGACCGGAGGTTACAAATAAATGACCAGCTAAATCACCGTCTGCTGGGATGCCTAACTTAAGACGTCCAGCGTTTAAGATGGTGTTGAAGGTACCGTGAACAATACCCTGTGGTCCGATGTACATCCAACCACCTGCAGTCATCTGACCGTAGGAAGAGCAACCCATTGCTGTAGCTTTTGCCCATGTTTCTGGATCGTCGAACATACCAACCATCATACCGTTAGTTATAGTTACACGTGGGCTTGTCTTGTGGGACTTGAATAATCCTAATGGATTACCGCTCATCATAACTAAAGTCTGTTCATCTGTTAACTGCTCTAAATACTTCTTGATTAACTGATACTGCATCCAGTTCTGGCATACCTGGCCTGTCTCTCCATAGGTTACTAACTCATATGGATAAAGGGCAACCTCATGATCAAGGTTGTTGTCAATCATTACCTGGAAAGCCTTACCTTCTGTACAGTTTCCCTTGTACTCATCGATTGGCTTACCATAGATTCTCTCCTTTGGCATGAATCTGTATCCATAAATACGTCCACGGGTAAGGAGCTCCTCTAAGAACTCTGGAGCGAGCTGCTCATGTAAGCACTCTGGTACATAACGAAGAGCATTCTTAACTGCAAGCTTGATTTCACGTGGAGTTAATGTAAGCTCTCTCTTTGGAGCGCGGCGGATGTTTGGATCAAAAGTTGGATACTCTGGTAAAACAGGATCTAACTTGATGGTCATTGCCTCGCCTATCTGCTGATTGGTTAACATAGTGTTACCTCCTAAAACTATCTGTATATCTTAGAACTGGATTTCTCCAGCTGCCTTCTCAACTGCTGCTACTAAGGAACCATCGATAATGGTCTGCTCGCAGTTATTGATATCGCCATAAAGTGGTCTGTCCTCATCTAATGTAGCACATACCTTTCTGATGGTCTCGTATGCTGGCTTGGTACCAATACCCATTCCCTTGTCGCCTCTCATATCGATACCCTGGCAAGCTGCCATGATTTCCATAGCGAGTACGCGGCGAAGGTGCTTCATAATGGTGTTAGCCTTTCTACTTGCGATTGTACCCATGGATACGTGATCCTCCTGGTTAGCAGAGGATGGAATGGAATCTACAGATGCTGGATGAGCAAGTACCTTGTTCTCTGATACTAAGGATGCTGCAGAATACTGTACAATCATGAAACCAGAGTTTACACCACCATTGTTTACAAGGAATGCTGGAAGTCCGGATAATGCTGGGTTAACTAATCTCTCAAGACGACGCTCAGAAATATTAGCAAGCTCGGATAAAGCGATTCCAAGGAAATCGAAGGATAATGCCATTGGCTGTCCGTGGAAGTTACCACCGGAGATACCCTCCATAGTGTCAGCAAAGATGATTGGGTTGTCTGTTACGGAGTTCATCTCGATTTCAATCTGCTCCTTAACGTAGTTAATAGCATCCTTGGAAGCTCCGTGAACCTGAGGTGCGCATCTTAATGCATATGCATCCTGAACCTTGATCTCACCCTGCTTTGTTACGTTCTTTGATCCCTCTAATAAGTGGGATGCGATTGCTGCTGTATCCATCTGTCCCTGATGTGGACGTACAGTGTGCATTCTTGGCTGTAAAGCATCAATAACACCATTCTGTGCCTCAAAGGATAATGCAAGCGCAAT
This sequence comes from Lachnospiraceae bacterium, assembly GCA_045627425.1. GTDB lineage: Bacteria > Bacillota > Clostridia > Lachnospirales > Lachnospiraceae > XBB1006. Next base: position 37,821 of record JAZQNS010000002.1, read on the forward strand.
ATCAGCAACCTTTACTAAGTTTAATGTATCATACATGGTAAGAGCGCCAACACCGTTCATTACCTGTGTACCATTGATTAATGCAAGACCTTCCTTCTCGCAGAGCTCGATAACTGGGATTCCAGCAGCCTTCATTGCTGCCTCACCGTCCATCTTCTCGCCCTTGTACCAAGCCTCACCTAATCCTAACATTGGAAGTACCATGTGGGATAATGGAGCAAGGTCTCCGGATGCACCGAGGGATCCCTTCTCAGGAATAACTGGGGTAACACCCTTGTTTAACATAGCAATAAGAGTCTCCAAAGTCTCCATGCGGATTCCTGAGAAGCCCTTTGCCAAGTTGTTTACACGGAGTAACATGATTGCACGGGATACATCCTCTGTGAATGGATCGCCAGCGCCTACTGCGTGAGTAATAATTAAGTTTCTCTGAAGTGTCTTGGACTCCTCAGTTGAAATAACAGTGTTGCAGAAGGAACCGAATCCGGTAGTTACACCGTATACAACCTTCTTCTGTGCGATAATGTCATCTACTACCTTGCGGGAACGATTAACATTGTCGATTGCCTGCTGGGATAATGAAACCTCTGCGCCAAGTCTTGCTACAGCATGAACCTCTTCAAGGGTCAGTGTCTCACCAGTAATAATAACCTTATTCATTTTCTTCCTCCTCATAAAAACTTTAGCGTAGTAAAGTGTTACAAAATAAAAGCGGATAAAAAAAGTAGTTCCTAGGAACTACCAACAAATTACACAATATAGAACTAATAAATCTTTCACCAGAATCATTCAGTCCTCCTTTTTCATCCACTCGTTCAGTTTATCACATTTTTTTCACATTGTCGCTCGTCGATTTACACAATTTCATCCTTGGATTTTTTATGGATAATAACGGACTGTAGTACTTTAGCCTAAAAAAGAGGGACTTTACAGCCCCTCATCATTACGAATTATGAAATTATTCTTTCCTTGTGCCTTAACCTCATAGAGCACGTCATCAGACGCCTTAATGAAGTCTAAAATGTCGCTGCCCTCATTAACCTTGGCAACGTAATATCCCTGGGACAGGGTTACAGTCTTGGCAACGTTGGAGTTTTCGCTTGGTATAGCCAGTTCTCTGATTCCACGCTGAATCTTGTCGGCTATTACCTTTGCGATTTTGCCTGTTCCTGCGGGTACTATAATAAGGAACTCGTCTCCACCGTAACGATATCCAACTCCATATCCGTCAACGGTGTTTGCGATTATCTTGGAGATCTCCACAATCACATTGTCACCCTCGAGGTGTCCGTAGGTGTCGTTGTACTGTTTAAACTGGTCCACGTCCACCATTCCAACAAGTAGGCTGCCATTTACATCAAGCTGGTCTCTAACGAACCTTGGTCCGAACTTATCTAATCCTGTTCTGTTCCAGAGTCCTGACAGTTCATCCTGATAAGCCTTCTTTTGGGCAATGTTTATACTATCCTCAGCATCCTGAAGTCTGAACTTAAGGTCTAGGGTTCTTATTTTCTCATCCATGGACAGTTCTTTAAATCTTCTTGTGTACTCTGCATGCTCGACACAGGCAGAATTGAAGCCGCCTTCGTCTCCTACTTCCTTATAATAAAGCATATATAACTCAGCCAGATCAACGAAGTATCTCGGTGCCCCCACCTCATCGGCCACACCATCGAAATCCTGGATGATAGTCCACATAAGATCATGGCGACCCATTTTTCTGAAGAGATCCACAGCCTGCTTTGCATCCTCAACATAATCAGATACGGTCTCCCTGTGTTTTGGCAGCATGTCTATTATCACAGGAACCAGATCCTCGGCCTCTTTTTTCTTTCCCATGGTCAGGTAATTCTGTGCTGATATTACTGCAAGTCCAAAGGAATAACTATCATCATTAATCTCATTTTCAAGATTTCTAGCCGCGTCTAAATAAGCCTCAGCCTTTTCGTTCTCCCCCATGAAATAATTAACCATACCCATATTCATATAGGCCGCTGTTACCCAGGACTGATCCTCGAATCTATCAAGGCCATACTGCTGCATATCATACAAAGCCAGAGTATAGTAGTGAAGCGCATCCTCATAGGCACCAAGGTCATAAAAGGAACTACCCATATTGTTATAGAAGAGATTTGTTACTCCCTTTGCATTGTGGTCATAGGCATAGCTAAGTCCCTTGAGATAACAGTCTATGGCCATGTCCTCAACTCCAGTGCTTGAATATGTTACGCCTAAAGAGTTTAGGGATTTCAGGTAACCCTCGTCATTCCCCTCCTCCATAAATCGACTCATACACTCCTGGAAGGTAAGAATTGCATACTCGGTCTGACCCTCTCGCGAGAAAGCCCTTCCTCTCAAGTAAAGATCAGTGGTTTTTAATGCTTTTTCCTCTTCAGTTAGCCAAAATAGATTTTCCATAAATCGCTCCTAAGCATCCTGACTCTCAAGTTTATTCTGAATCAGGGTTGAACAGACAAGTAAAACAACTGCTCCGATAATCAAAAGAGTTGAAAGAGCATTCACATCCGGTGAGATACCCTTCTTGACCATACTTAAAATTCTAAGTGGCAGGGTCTGACTCTCAGGTCCTGCTGTAAAGAAACTTACTACTACGTCATCGAGAGACAGGGTTAAAGCCAGCATTGCGCCGGAGATAACACCTGGCATAATCATTGGAAGAGTCACACGAAAGAAGGTGTGAATCTCATTGGCGCCAAGATCCTTTGCAGCCTCTTCCACTGAGCCATCGAAGCCCGCCATACGTGACCTTACAGTGATTACCACGAAGGGCATGGAGAAGGTCACATGGGAGATTATGAGTGTTACCATGTTCATATTTATGTTCAGTGAACTGAACAGAATCAGCATTGCAATGGCAAAAACAAGCTCCGGAATGACGATTGGTATGTAGAGGGATGATGAAATCATACCCTTTAATTTAAACTCAAATCTGTTTAAGCCCACTGCGCAAAGTGTTCCAAGCACTGTTGAAATCAGTGTACTTAAAAGAGCTACTATAATGGTGTTCATAAAAGCCTGCATGAGAAGGGTGTTGCTCCACATGCTTAAATACCAATTTAGGATAAAGCCCTCAAAGGTAATGTTCATCTCCGATGTATTGAAGGAGAAGGCGATTACCACCGCTATAGGTAAATACAGAAATATATATACCAGGCAGGCATAGAGCACTGACAATGGTTTAAAATCATGCTTCTTCATAGAATCCTCCTAAACCATATCGTCAAGTGAGCCCACACGAGTATACAGCTTCATAAGTATTAAGGTCACCAGTATCAGCACTATGGAAAGGGCTGCTCCCATAGGCCAGTTTCTGGCTGACATAAACTGATTCTTAATCAAGTTGCCAATGTACATGGTCTTTGCTCCACCCATCATATCTGAGATATAGAATAATCCCAGGGATGGAATAAAGGTCTGAATGGAACCTGCGAAGACTCCCGGCATAGTCAGTGGGAGTATTACCCTGACGAACCTGTGAGCCTTGTCGGCGCCAAGATCTGATGCAGCTTCAAGCAGGCTCTTATCTAACTTCTCGATGGAAGTATAGATTGGCAGCACTGTAAAAGGCAAAAGATCATAAACCATTCCGAGAAGGACTGCTCCGTCTGTATAGAGCATCTCGAGGGGCATACTGATTAATCCAAATTTAAGCAAAATCCCGTTTATAATACCTGATGAGCGAAGCAAAGTGTTCCAGCCATAGATACGGATCATGGAATTAATCCAGAATGGCAACATCAGGAGAAGGACCAAAAAGGGCTTCATTTTGTCTGGTGATTTCGCAATTATATATGCAAATGGATATCCTACCAAAAGACAGATAACTGTTGTGAGTAAGGATAATCCGAAGGAGCTTCCGAATACGTGTAAATACTCTAGTGTAAATAAATCCCTGTACGCAGCAAGGCTAAGTGGCAGACTCACTCCACCGTAGCCAGACCTTGACAGGGCAGAGATTCCCACAACCAAAGCTAAAGGAATCATTAAGAACAACAGCATCCACACCACAGTAGGACCTACCATGAATACTATTGGAAGCCTTACTTTCTCCCTTTTATTCATTTACAGTCTCCTCTGTGTCATCAGAAATCATCTCGCCAATTATCTCGCCAGCCTCCATTTTCTCATAGAGTTTCAAGGAATTCTGCTCGATAATGTTGTAGATTTCCTCCTCAACTGTATGAACAATGATGGCATCCTTTGGCTTCCAGTAAAGGTAAACATAGGAGTCAACCTCCGGTTTAACATCACCGGGGTGGCCTGTCACTCTGATGTGCTGGCCATTAATGAGTTCTACCTCTGTCTTAATCACTGAACCGGCAAAAATATGCTCCACTATTCTTCCTCTGATGGAGAAGTGGCTGACTGGCTCTGCAGAAAGTCTGATATTCTCAGGTCTTACGCAGATGTAAATCATCTCCTCATTGTTAAAGCCTGCTGCATGCATAACAGCTTTACCAGACTCTAAGGTGATATGAAGCAGGTCTCCCGCCACGGATTCAGCATATGCCTCAAAGATGTTGCTCTCTCCCACGAAGGAAGCTACGAACTTGGTCTTTGGATGATTATATACTTCATCAGGAGTTCCAATCTGCTCGATTACGCCTCCATTCATAACCGCAATACGGTCACTCATAGTTAAGGCTTCCTCCTGATCATGTGTTACATATATGAAGGTTATTCCAAGCTTCTGCTGAAGATGCTTTAATTCTAACTGCATCTGCTTTCTAAGCTTTAAGTCAAGAGCGCCAAGTGGCTCATCTAAGAGAAGAACCTTAGGCTCGTTAATGAGAGCTCTTGCAATGGCAACTCTCTGCTTCTGTCCTCCGGACATCTGGTGAGGTTTTCTCTTCTCCATACCCTCTAACTGAACCAGGTGAAGCATCTCTGCCACACGCTCCTTAATTTCAGCCTTAGGAACCTTCTTCTCCACAAGGCCAAAAGCAATATTATCTTCTACATTTAAATGAGGGAATAAGGCATAGTTCTGAAAAACCGTGTTGACGTTTCTCTCGTTAGGCTTTAAGCCACATACGTCACTTCCCTCTAACAATATCTCTCCACTGGTGGACTGCTCGAATCCCGCAATCATTCTAAGAGTGGTAGTTTTGCCGCATCCAGAAGGTCCAAGGAGAGTGAGAAACTCCCCCTCCTTAACCTCTAAATCCATTCTCTTAACTACCTTTACTCCGTCGAACTCCTTGTCAACATTCCTAAGCTCCACAATGGTGTTGTTAGGATTATTCAATTAAGTTCCCTCCGAATTAAAGAATCTTGTCACCGCGCTCGCCAGTGCGAATGCGAATTCCCTCGTCAACTGTGGAAACGAAAATTTTGCCGTCTCCAACTGAACCTGTAGACAGCTTCTGCTGAAGTTCATAGACGATTTCATCAAGGTCTTCATCCCACACAACAGTCATTACATGAACTCTTGGGAGAAGATTCATATCCACGTTTAACTCCTCAAAGTCATGATTTACACTTTTCTGGTTACCACAACCCATTACGGATGTTACTGTCATTCCAGAATACTCGTTCTTGGCAAGAATCTGCTTAACAGTCTCTAAATTCTCGGTACGTGTAATAATCTCAATCTTCTTCATGGGATCCTCCTAACTAGTTCTTCATCTGGGAAAATACATTGTCGTAGTAAAGTGCAGCCTCACCGACGTCTCCTGTCACGTGAGCCTTCTGCATTACCTCGCTGGAGATGCACCATGCTGGATTCTGCCAGTACTCATCTCCGTAGAGTTCCTTGGTGCCCTCGTTTAAGCATACACAAGGATACTCCTCGTTGCAGATCTTGTAGATCTCTGGTCTCATAATAAAGTTGATAAACTGACATGCAAGGTCACCCTTTTCGGAACCTGATGTAAGTACGAAGTTATCATATGCAATCTCATTTCCCTCTGGAACATCGATTACAGTGATATTCTCATTCATAGCCATTGCCTTGGCAGCGTCCATGTTATAGACAAGACCAGCTGCAACCTCGTTAGTTCCGAGTGCTGCATATGGTGTGTCAGAATCATAGAGCTTAACATTTGGTGCCAGGTTTGCTAACCACTCAGCGGCCTTCATAACCTCAGCCTCGTCAGTGGAATCTGGGTTAAGGCCTAAAACCTTAAGAGCCACGTCAACTACCTCACGACAATCGTCAGGTACTACTACATTATTTGTAAGAGCAGGATTGGTAAGATCATCCATGCTGCTTAAATTAACCCCTAACTCACTACACTTCTCTGTATTAACTGCCAGTAAAGTGATTGTAGCCATATATGGTACTGAATAACTATTATCTGGATCAAAGCTCATGCCAAGAGACTCCTTGGACACATACTTCATATTCTCAATGCTTGCAGTGTCGAGCTCTTTGATTAAGCCCTGTTCAATCATAGCTGGAATTACATAGTTAGATGCCACGATAAGGTCATACTCGCCAGCGCCACCGGCTGTAAGCTTAGCTAACATCTCTTCGTTACTTGAAAAGGTTGATTCAACAACATGAATTCCGGTCTCTTCTTCGAACATTTCATATACTTCCTGTGGAATGTACTCAGACCAGTTGTAAATGTACAGTGTGTTCTCTGAATTCGCGGAACCGCCACATCCCGCTAGGAGGCCTACCCCCATGGATGCGACAATTAAAACGGTCACCATTTTTTTGATTACTTTCTTCATTTTTCTTTCCTCTCTTGCTCTGAAAATTTTGTTATTATAGCAGGCAAAACTGGCGAAATTACGTAATCCCCCAATTTATGCATACTACAATGCCAATCTTATCATCTTTTTCGCCAAGTCACAAGGGAATTTTTCCTTATTTTCCCTTGCTTTCCTTTACTTTCCGCGTCAAAATTTCTAGAATATGTTTATGGAGGATTTAATATGGAAATCGAAAGAAAATTCCTGGTTGATTTAACCGGCATTGATTTAAAGAAATATGACTATAGATTCATCGAGCAGGGCTATCTGTCCACCGCCCCTGTTGTGAGGGTAAGAAGGGATAATGACAACTACTACCTGACCTACAAGAGCAAGGGCTTAATGGTTAGAGAGGAAGCCAACCTTCCCCTTAATGAAGATAGCTACAATCACCTTATAAAAAAATCAGATGGCACTATTATCACTAAAAAGCGCTATCTGATTCCTTATGATTCTTATACAATTGAATTAGATGTATTTGAAGGTAAGCTTGCTGGTCTGATACTTGCCGAGGTGGAATTCCCCACTGAGAAGGAAGCTCTCTCCTTCACCCCTCCATCCTGGTTTAAAAAGGATGTCACAGGTGATGCAAGATACCAGAATTCTAACATGATTACCGTCTCTTCACTTCAAATCTTTGATGAGTTCTAATGCAGTCCTTAAGTTCTATAAAGCGGTCTTCTAAATCCCCGTCCTCAATGACGAGGTCCATGGAGGCCGCAAGGGTATTAATCAGATGGTCTGACAGAAATTCGTGAATCTGTCCCATAAGATTAATCTTGTCCTCGTAGGTTTCTGCATCTAAGAATGCGTTAATTGCATCCATCTCACTTTCCATCTTAATCAAAATTCTTTCCTCACTAACCTATTTTTTCCAAGGCAAAATCTGCAACCATCTTCTCGCCCTCAGCCACAAAATCTCTCTCGTAGCTCATGGAGCAGTTAGGTCCAAGTATCATTAAATCTGAGACCTTCTTCATCAGGTCCTCTGACTCGGTGTAGTGAACCTCGGTGCAGTTCTCATGGTGACCTGCATCAAGAACCAGATTATCGTCATCAAAATCCTCTGAAGCGCCGTCAATGGCTCTCTCGAGAATTGCCCCCTTGTCCTTGACACCGGTGTTAGCTTTCTTTGCTTTTGCCGCTTTTTCTGCCTTTTCCCTGGCAGCCTTCTTCTTTTTAAGCTCAGCCTTCTTCTCTTCCATGCGAAGAGCTTTCTCCCTGCGGCTTTCCTCGTCCCTTATTTCCTTCTGTCTCTTAGCCTCATACTCTTCCTCAGCATTAATGGCATCTCTGGAGTAGGATCCACCGTTCATATCGTTTATCTTAGTTGCTGCCTCGTTGGCAAGCTGAGACATCTCTCTTACGAAGTTTTCCACTCCAAGATTAAAGGATTTGTCCTTTTTCTCATTATGCTGACCTCTTCCGGCTTCCTCAGCATTCATCTCATCAATTCCGTTTTTTCTATTCTTTTTCTTTTTGTCATTTGCAAAAGCTGTTATTAAAACAATTACAATTACAACGCCCAAAAAATCCATAACTCTTCCTCCTTTTCACCTAAAGTGAAAAATACTTGGTTTCTCTTATTACCTCCGGCAATTCTTTAGGCTCACTGATTCTGAACCTGCACTCATCAATCTTCCCATATCCATAAGCCGCATGGATAAAGGGAATTCCTGCAGTCTCCGCAGAAACCATATCTAATTCTGTGTCCCCTATATAAATTGCCTTCTTAATATCACATCTCTCCATAAGGATGCGAATATTCTCTGCCTTACCACGACCTGTACGACCGTAGTTTTCGAAATCCTCCACGATATCCTCTATCCCACAGGACTTCATTAGTGCCTCTATATAGCCTTCCTGACAGTTGCTTACAATATAAAGATCGTAATCCTTATTAAGGCTTCTCATTACCTCAGCAATCTCAGGATAGAGCTTTCCCGGATGGGTGAGTAAATACTCATTCTCCTCCACGCAGGCATCCTTAAGAATCTCTAATGCAAGCTTCCTGTCAACTGATGGAAATAAGACTGCGAACTCGTCCATGGTCTTACCCATCAGGGGCCTCATATCCTCTGGCTTAATAGTGGTAGTAACCTCTTTATATTTTGCCCCGGTTTTATTCCAGGCATCTGTAAGGACCTCCACTGCGTCCCATATAGTTCCGTCAACATCAAATATAAGTGCGTTTCTCATAAAATACTTCCTGTCTATAAAATACAGGGTTTATTTTATCCCTTTTTTCATTCATATTCAATTGACAGTCACAAGGCAAAAACTATTTTCTTCTGTATGTGCAGAAATAGTACTCTGCATCAAAATAGGTCTTCTCCTCGCTCTTCTCAGTAAGCTCCCACTCAGGGTTCTCCTTAAGATTAGGGAAGTAGGCATCAGCCCTGTATGCATAGTCAATTTCAGTTACATATGCTGTGTCACAGTATGGAAGCATGAGTTCATATATGGATGAGCCTCCGATAACATAAATGTCATCGCTGTCATACTTCTTTAACTCCTCTAATAACTCATCTAAGGAATGAACAATTGTTGCTCCGTCCTTCTTATAGTTTAGATCTCTTGTTAAAACGATGTTAGTTCTGTTAGGAAGTGGTCTCTCATTAGGAAAGCTCTCAAGTGTCTTCCTTCCCATTACTACCACATGACCAGTGGTGGTGGTTCTAAAGAACTTCATATCCTCAGGAATGGATATTAGAAGCTTGTTTCCGTATCCGATACCCCAGTTTTTGTCTGCTGCTACAATAATCTTCATAACTTCTCCTTATACTGCAATTGGAATGTTTTTGACCTGTGGTCCGGTAACATAATCCTCAATAATCACATCATCTGTTGTAAAGTCATAGAAATCCTTAACGTCAGGATTAAGTCTCACCTTAGGAGCATCGTAGGTAGGTCTTGCGATAAGCTCCTTAACAATATCTATATGTCTATCATAAATGTGGGCATCAGCAATGACATGAACAAGCTCACCAGGAATCATATCTGTAACCTGGGCAAGCATCATTAATAGCACCGCATACTGAACCACATTCCAGTTGTTTGCCGCAAGCACGTCCTGAGACCTCTGATTAAGAATGGCATTAAGTACCAGCTTGTCAGAATCCTTATCCTTAGTAACATTAAAAGTCATGGAGTAGGCACATGGGTAGAGATTCATCTCATGAAGGTCCTCATGCACATAGAGGTTAGTCATGATTCTACGGCTGTAAGGATTATTCTTTAGGTCGTAAATAACCCTGTCCACCTGGTCCATCATTCCTTCCTTATACTGGTGCTTTACACCCATCTGATATCCGTAAGCCTTACCGATAGAACCATTCTCATCAGCCCATTCATCCCATACACCAGACTTAAGATCATGAATATTGTTACTCTTCTGCTGCCAGATCCAAAGCATTTCATCCACTGCTGACTTGATGTAGGTCTTTCTTAAAGTGATGGCCGGAAATTCCTTCCTAAGGTCATATCTGTTAACCACACCAAACTGCTTCACAGTGTAGGCAAAAGATCCATCTTCCCACTTAGGACGCACCTTTTCTCCCTCAGTGGAATAACCATTATTAATAATATCCTGGCACATGGAAATGAATATATTATCTGCTAAACTCAAGGCTCTGTCTCCTTTATTTCTTGTTATATATATATTATCATAGGGGTAAAAATAGCACTACGAAAAAAAGTATAAAAAATATAAAATTTTTGCTTGACATCTCTATTGTAGCCCTATATAATAGCTATTGTGTCCGGCAGGAATCCGGCGAACTAAATATGCGCGAGTGGCTCAGTTGGTGGAGTACAACCTTGCCAAGGTTGGGGTCGCGGGTTCGAGTCCCGTCTCGCGCTTAGAAAAACGAGTATCCGTTTGGATACTCGTTTTTTTATGTGCGAGACAGGACTTGTTAGCCACTAGCCCATGGTCGCGAGGTAAGACCTTTATGAGCACTTAGCCTGTCACGACCGCAGGGAAGTGAGAGGCTTACGTGCGATATGTGTCGTGCCCTTAATGAGCTGGACCATAGGGAACAGCGAATTTAGTAGCACGATAGTCCCGTCTCGCGCTCTCGTGTAAAGGCTCAGAAACGTTGAGAAATCGGCGTTCCTGAGTTTTTTATTTTGCAAGAAAAGGGGTACAACTAGGGTACATTCATGATATCTGTATAGTATACCTAACACTGTTGCAAAGTAGTTACACACAGAACAGATTATGATTACAAAAAATTACAATCTGCTATAATGGGGATGAATAGGAGGATATTTATAATTTTTTTATGAACTTATAATGAAAAAACGTATTTATTAAAAAATAAGATTTATAATTCTATATAGCATTAGTATTATTTTGCTTTGATGGCAGAAGGATAAGGAGAAGAATAATATGGCTTTCGGTAAACGCAAATCAACAGATTTTATTAAACAACTCTCTCAACTTCAGGATATTGAATACAAAGCGATTGATCCTGAACTAGACAATATTTATGGCCGACTTAAGACTGGCCGAGATGCTTTTTCTACAGTGTATGAGCTCAACGTGCTTGCTGTTTCTCAGATAAGTGAACTTGATCTTGATATACAGTTTTATACTAAAGAGCTTCTTGAAGTTGCACAGAATATCGATTTGGTCACAAAGAGTATTCATGAAGCTGCGGTGGATTCTACAGATGTTGCTGGTGTGGTAGCCGGAAGACATGAAGATCTTACCAATACCATATTAGAGGTCTCTGAAGCATCATCTAATGTTCTTCAGAAGATTGCGACTGGTCAGGATGATTTGACAAATATTCGTAAGCTTTCTGAGTCAACTATTGAAATATCTCAGATTATGCATGAAGATATGACTCAGCTTTCCAACGTCATTACTCAGATGAATGAAGTAATTGCCAGCATCAATGCAATTTCTTCCCAGACAAATCTTCTTTCTCTTAATGCATCAATCGAGGCTGCTAGAGCAGGAGAAGCAGGGCGAGGTTTCGCTGTTGTAGCTGATGAGATTAGAGCATTGGCTGAGCAGACTCAGCAACTCACTGAAACAATGGGAAGCTTTGTAGACAACGTCAGAGAGGCTTCAACAAAGAGTGATGTTTCAGTTGAGAATGCCATTGAGGCTCTCCAAAGTGTAAATGAAAAGATTAATGCAGTTTGGGCATTGAATGAAGAAAACGAGCAACATGTGGCTGAAATTACAAATAGCATTAGTACCCTTGCTGCCGTAAGTGAAGAGATTTCAAGTTCCATGAACGAAATTGAGGCAAGAGCTAGTGAAATAGAGGATTCTTGTGCAAACCTCAAGGAAAGTACAAACGAATTGAATATAATTGGAGATAGATGTTCAACAGCGATCAAGCCACTTGCTACAATCGAAAGTGGTGTAGATGGTGTGCTTGAGAAAATGGGTAAGATGTCTTCCGATCCTTTCTATTCTCTCAGCAGAGATGAGCTTTTGAGATATGTTCAGTCAGCTATTGATGCTCATACGGCATGGATTGGAAAACTTGATACTATTGTAAAGACTAGAGAAATTATTCCTTTACAGTTTGACTCTTCAAAGTGCCACTTTGGTCATTTCTATCACTCAATTGAGCCAGGAGTTCCTGAACTAAAGAAGCTTTGGGTAGAGATTGGTGCAGAGCATAAAAAGCTACATAGTCTTGGCAGTGATGTTATAAAGTATCTCTTCGACGAAAATTATTCTGGTGCAGAAAAGGCATGTGCCGAAGCAGAAGCTTTATCTCGCGACTTAATTGATAAGCTGATGGCTATCGAGGAGCATATTCCAGCCAATAGCACTATAAAAACTTATAAGTAATCTGACAATAGTATTGTATAAATTTAAAAAATATTTTAAAACAGGGCCATCTATGATAGATGACCCTGTTTTGTGTTTCACTCCGGTCCGCGCAAACCCGAGGTCCACTGGACCTCG
>JAZQNS010000003.1:0-44880 GCA_045627425.1 Lachnospiraceae bacterium
CTTATACATAATCACCAAGAACGACTCCATCCTCTTCGGCTTCTCCCTCGGTGCTTCTTCCATAGCACTGTTTGCACGTGTCGGTGGTGGTATCTACACCAAGGCTGCTGATATGGGTGCTGATTTAGTAGGTAAGACAGAGGCTCACATTCCTGAGGATGATCCTAGAAACCCAGCTACCATCGCTGACAACGTTGGTGATAACGTAGGTGATGTTGCAGGACTTGGATCTGACCTCTTAGAGTCCTTCGTTGGAGCTGTTTCTTCAGCAATTATCCTTGCTGTTTCCTTATATCTCTCCAACGTTGCTAACAAGTTAGAAGTATCAGACACCATGCTTACCAAGATGATGTACTTCCCAATGGTATTTGCTGCCATCGGTCTTATCGGTTCTATCCTTGGTATCATGTATGTATTATTAAAGAAGGGTTCTGACAACCCACACAGAGACTTAAATATCTCCACCTGGACTGCTGCCGCTATCGCTATTATCGGCGGTTTTGTTGCAGGCTACTTAATGTTCAATGGAGAGTCAGCTGATGCCTTAAAAGTTGCTGGCTTCAACATCGGCTTCGTAAGCCCTTGGATCGCAGCATCTCTCGGTGTTATCTCCGGTGTAATCATCGGCTCCATCGCTGAGTACTACACAAGCTATGATTACAAGCCAACACAGACAATTGCAGCAGCTTCCAAGGAAGGCGCAGCTCTTACAATCACCCAGGGTCTCGCAGTTGGTATGAAGTCCTGTATGGCTCCACTTATTGTTCTCGGTATCACAACCTACGCAAGCTTCGCAGTATCCGGCATGTTCGGTATTGCAATGGCAGCTGTAGGTATGCTCTCCTTCGTATCAGCAACAGTATCCGTTGATACCTATGGACCTATCTCCGACAATGCCGGCGGTATTGCAGAGATGAGCGAGCTTGAGCCAGAAGTCAGAGAGATTACAGACAAGCTTGATTCCGTAGGAAACACAACAGCTGCTATCGGTAAGGGATTCGCTATCGGATCTGCTTCCCTTGCAGCTCTTTCCTTAATGGTAAGCTTCCTCTACGCTTTCCAGCCAGAGGGCTCAACCTTAGATTTAAACTTCACCAATCCACTTATCCTTGCAGGTGCCTTAGTAGGTGCAGCTCTTCCATTCCTCTTCTCAGGAATGCTTATCGAGGCTGTTGCCAAGGCAGCTAGAAAGATGGTTGAGGAAGTTCGTCGTCAGTTCAAGGAGATCCCAGGTATCTTAGAAGGCAAAACAAAGCCAGACTACAAGACCTGTATCGAGATTTCCTCTCAGGGTGCTTTAAAGGAAATGCGTATGCCAGCTATTCTTTCCATCGTATTCCCAATCGTATCCGGTTTCCTCTTCGGACCATACTTCGTAGGTGGCCTCTTAATCGGTGCAACCCTCTCTGCTATTATGTTAGCTATCTTCACAGGTAACGCTGGTGGCGCCTGGGACAACGGTAAGAAGTACATTGAGTCCGGTGCAATCGAAGGTCAGGGCAAGGGTTCCCCAGCACATGACGCTGCTGTAGTAGGAGACACAGTCGGTGATCCATTAAAGGATACTGTAGGTCCATCCTTAGATATCCTTATCAAGATTATGTCCACCGTATCTTTAGTATGCGCTGTGCTTTTCTATAACTACAACTTATTATTCCTTATCTTTGGAATTCACTAATTAAGAAACCATAGAAACACGAAAGCCAGTGTCCGGATTACTCCAGGCACTGGCTTTTCTTATGTTATAGTATCCTTTATTCCTTGTTTCTAAAGGTATTTACGGAATTATAGATTTCGTAGCATATCTCCTCACGTCCTTCTGTGATGATTTGCTGTAATTCTTTCTTAAACTCCTCATCCTTAAGCATCATATTTACAAGGTCTGGATTGTATCTCACAGATTTCTCTCTCTCAAACTCTGCAAATACCTCGTCTAAGGACTTGCCTCTCTGATAGTTTCTTGCAATCTTGTCAGTTGCTGCATTTAAAGAATCTGCCAACTGAACAATGTTTACTATGAAAGGATTGGCTTCTTTCTTGTATCTGTATTCCTCTGGGTATCCCAGTCTGTCGTTATAGTATCTGTGGTGACCTAATACTACTGGTATATAATACTTTAAGGATCTACAGTTGGTTATTAACTCAAGACCTATCTCAGGATGTCTCTTAACATTCTCGAACTCTATGTCACTGAGCTTTCTGGTCTGCTTTCTTGTGATAGGTAACATCTTCATTTTGCCTATATCAAAGACAAGACCTGCATGCTCTACGAACTTCTCTATTCTGTCTTTACTAGCAAGTACCTGATCCTCAGTCTCACAGCCACAGTTATTGATAAAGAGAGAAGGCTTATTTCTCATAACCATATCTGTCATCAGTGTAGAGATTTCGCTGACCATTCTGCTGTGGATGGAACCATCTACATCTCTCTCAATTAATGCTCTGTAGAAAAGATCGAAGGCGTCTACCCACTCAGGAATGTACTTCATCATCTCACTTAAGGATGTCCACAAGACATTGGTAAGCTCCGTGTCGGAGCCACCCTTTGAAAGAGAGCTGATGTAAATCATATAGAGCTCAATCAGGTTATTTAAGAATTCTTCTTCCTTGGTCTCCCGAGTCTTAAGCTCCTTTGAAAGACGGAATAGCTTAGGTACATAGTACATCATAAGCTTGAACTTTCGACCTGAAACAAGCTCTAATGTGGACTTGTACTCTGGCTCCTCCCTATTGATATTCTTCTCAAAGTAAGACTTGTGATTCTCGTAACAGGTTTCAAGGTCATCCTTACCTACCAGATATCTTACGTGATGATATGCTCCAAACAGTTTGCTGGAAATATCATATTCACTATCCCCATTCTTAAGCTTTCTTCTGTATACATCCTCTAACCATACCATAGCTGTCTGATACTCAATTGAATCAGGATCAACTGTATCCAGATTAGTTGTGGCAGCGGTGATAAAATTAACAATTAAATTATCAAGAGCATCTCTTGACTGGTCATCACTTAATCTAAGCTGTTCCTTAATCTTGTAGTTCTGATAGTATTCCATCTCTTCGTCTAACTGCTGTAATGTATCGAAGAGATTAGTATTTCCGGTCTCTGCACCAAGGATTCTTCCCCTTAAGAAGGCATGACATACTGTCTGCTTCACACTACGCTTCTCAATCTGATCTATGTACTCTCTATAGATACTTAGCTTGCTATAGTAATGCATAGCAGAATCGAAATTGTCCTGACCACCTAAAGATATATATGCCTCTCCCAGGACTACCAGCATACAAATGTGCTCTTCCATATGCTGATTCTCCTCGAGATATGCCTCAACAACTCTGCCGATTTCAAGCATTACCAGGTAGTCCATTTTGCCCTGATTAAACATATCCCATATCTCATGGGTGATGGTTAATGCCGCCTCATCGTCAAGAGTGTAGGCGCCGTTTAACAGTGGCTCTAAATAATGGTTGATAAGCTTCTCGTTTTCTTCTCTAAGCTCATTGTTCTTAAGCTTTCTCTGATCAAGGAACATAATCCACTCTTCCTTGTCATTAGCTTCTCTGAACATTTTTTCAAGCAATGCTTCCTCTTCAAGTATTGCATTATATTTTAAGTAGAACTGGTGGTAATCCTTGTGTGAATTCTCAACTACAAGAGTTCCTCCAGGATTATTCTTCTTGCAGACTTCCTTAACCTTTTCAGCAATTTCAATAAACTGGTCACAGCTTACGGAGCGGTCGGCCTTCATGTAACTGAATCCAATGCTGACGCTGACTTTTGCCTTCTTATGAATGTCCTCTGCCAAAGCATTTAACACATCTTCATTGGTATCAGCTAATAAAAGAATGAACTTATCCGCTGACAATCTGTAAACTGAACCGTACTCTCCAGTTGAATCCTTAAGGATCTGTGCTAATTCCTTTAAGACTTCGTCGCCATACATAAGACCGTACTCGTCGTTAATCTTGCGGAACTTGTCAATATCCACATATCCCATACAGAGTATGCCGCCCTTAACCTCTGCAAGGAGTGAATTATACTCTCTCTCAAGTCTCTGACGGTTTCTTGCATTGGTAACAGTATCTCTCTGCTCTTCCTTCTGATTCTGCATAGTCTTGTTCTTATGGAAAAGGGCTATCTGAGAAGTAATCTGAGAAGACCTGTCATTCATTTCATTCTCATTATGCTTCTTGTAGTAATCCATAAAGTCTGAGCAGACCATATTGTACTGAGCCATATCGCCAACAGCCTTATAGTAGTTGCACCAGTAATCAGCGTTCCTCATGTAGCAGAATACGGAATCACGCTGCTCAGCAACCTTTTCTACAGCATTAAGCACTCTCTCCCATCTGCCATAGTCTGGCATTCTGGAAACTAAATATATAATATCTGATGCATTCTGGAAGAAGTTCTCTGAATCCTCTCCTCTCTCCAGACTTTCAATTACACCGTCAATATGGTTTTCAACCCACTCGATATCTCCCTGTTCCCATTTTATTCTGCAGGTAACATTCTCAATAGCAGCATCAAAACCGTTACCCTTCTCTGCCTTATCGAGGAAGGTTCTGGCCTTTTCCACATGCTTCTCAGCTTCTGTTAGTCTGAACTGAATGGCGTAATTTCTAGCTAAATTGACATTTACTAATAATGCATATGTTGGATATCTGTGATCCTTCTTACTTTCAGGTGCATCAATTGCTCTCAGAGCATACTCAAGATACTCATTTGACTGTTTGTGATTGCTAAGCTCATTGTATTCAATAGCAATATTGTTATAGATTAAGGCCTCCATCAGGGCATAACCCGATTCTTTTGCCTGGTACAGAGCTTTCATATAAAAGTCGATTGCAAGCTCCTGCTTACCACAGACAGCATAGAGAACTGCCTGATTATTATAGGCAATAACTAGCTTTCTACTCTGCTCATTATCTGCAGGATCCTCAATGTCATCCATAATATTTATTGACTTCTGGCATAGAGCAATGGCTTCTTCCAATTTGTCCTTGGCTTCGGCTTTTCTAGCCTCATCCATATACTCCTGAGCCAGCTTTTTCAACTCTTCTCTGTTGTTATTATTCATATCAATTTCTCCCCTCTTTAGAAAATGACAGATTCCTACTATAATTTAAGCAACTAAATGTGGTTGTCTAGTTTTTTCACAATGAAAAGTCTGTGAAATAAAGGAAACCATGGCATTTCCATGGTTTCATAAAAGACTATTTTTCGTTTTTGTTCTTTATCATTTCTGCTATGTCCATAAACCTGCTGTTAATATAGTCATAGCTCTCTCTCTTATGAGGCAAAAGACAATCCTCACAGGACTTAATCCCGTTTTCAAGGTATTTGTAATTGCCACCGCAGTCCTTTCCCAGACAGTAAAGCGGGCAGTAGCAGAAGAGACAGTTAAAGTCCTCCTTATCCATCACCTTGTGGCAGGGAAAATATTCACATTCCTTATGTTGAAAAAATCTATAATTATCCGACATTTTTCTTCTTTAAAATACTATCAAAATCAATCTGAACTAAGACAATTGCAGCGAACATAATAGCACAACCGCTAATTTCCCTAAAGGTCATTACCTCATGTAAGAAAATCCAACCGGCAAGGGCGGATACCACAGACTCAAGGCTCATAATTAGTGATGCAAGTGCTGGGTTTACGTGCTTCTGGGCCACTATCTGCATAGTGTAACCCATTCCGCCGGACACTACGCCAACGTAGAGAATTGGTGCCCAACAGGACAGAATCTGGTGAAAATCCGGATCATCTACAATAAAGGTTAGTATGGTTAGTATTAAACCACTTGATAAAAACTGGATTGCAGACATCCAGACCCCGTTTACCTTAGAGGAATAATGGTCAATAACCAGTATATGAAGGGTGAATCCAATGGCTCCAAGCAGGAGATATATGTCTGTCCAGGCAAAGGTTAGCTTCTCTGTAACGCATAGTAAGAATAGTCCGACAGTGGCTAATACCACTGATATCCATACTACGATATTATGCTTGTGTCCAAGGAAGATTCCAAAGACGGGAACCAGTACAATATATAGAGCTGTCACGAAGCCAGTTTTGCCTGCAGAGGCATATACAATACCTACAGTCTGCATGGTTGAGGCAAAAGTGAGCACCGCACCTGTCACAATGCCTGCGATGATAAGCTCCTTTTTGTTCTCCTTCTTTTTCCTGTTTTGTCTCTCAATGACTGCTTCCTCTGACATGTCGGTCCTGTCGAATATAAAGGCCACCATACCTATAAATATAGCCGCTGCCAGATTCCTTACACAGTTGAAGGTTATTGGATTAATCCTGTCTACACCCACTGACTGGCCTACGAAGCCAAATCCCCATAAGAATGCAGTGAGAAATAGGAGAAATATATATTTCCCCTGTCCCTTATGTGTCTTATTAGTCATTTTTAAATATCCTATCTGTATTTCTTTAATACTGCTGCCTCTAATGCCTCCATGGCCTTAACCATGGTATCCATTGTGCAGGCAAGGTTGAATCTTGCGAAACAGTTACCTTCAGGTCCGAACATGTCTCCGTCATCAACCCAAATCTTAACATCATCCTTCATGAAGGCTTTGATCTCATCGTTGTCCATTGCCAGGCCACTCATGTCAACCCATGCAAGGTAGGTTCCCTCTAACTCATACATATAAAGCTCAGGAATTCTATCCTCAATGAACTTCATCATATAGTCTCTATTCTTAACTATGGTCTTTCTTAACTCCTCTAGCCAGGCTTCGCCGTAGGTGTAGGCAGCCTCACAGCCAGCTGCTCCCATAGGTCCAATCATTCCTACAGAGAAGGAATCAAGCTCGTCCTTAAACTTCTTTCTTAATTCCTCATTGTAAATGATTATGTTGGAAGTCTGTAAGCCTGCAAGGTTGAAGGTCTTAGATGGAGCTGTAGCTGTAACCACGAAGTCCCTTCCATCCTCTCTTACATTTACAAATGGGCACTGCTCTCTTCCATCGAATACGAAATCTCCGTGGATTTCATCAGAGAAAACAGTTACATTGTGCTTTTTGCAGATATCAGCAAGTGCTCTTAATTCTGCATATGTCCACACACGGCCTACTGGATTATGAGGATTGCAGAGAATAAAGAGTTTTACATTCTCAGCTACCAGCTTCTCCTCAAAATCAGTTAAATTCATTACATATCTTCCATCTACATCCATAAGTGGAGAATTAACCTCTCTACGGCCATTTCTCTCAATCATCATTCCAAATGGATAGTATACAGGACGCTGAATCATTACCGCATCACCAGGCTCGGTGAAGGCTCTCACTGCTGCCGCAACTGCTGTAACTACACCAGGTGTGGTAACCACGTCCTCCTTATTAAAGTCAAGGCCCCATCTCTTATGGAACCATTTCTTTGCTGCCTCATAGTAGCTGTCCGGGCAAAATGAATATCCATAGATTCCTCTCTCTGCCACCTTCTTCACAGCCTCTTCCACTTCCTCTGGCACCTTGAAGTCCATATCCGCAACCCACATAGGAATTGTTCCCTCAGGACGTCCCTCAATTTCAACTAAATCATACTTGATACAGTTGCTGCCATATCGATTAACATTCTCATTAAAGTCTCTCATAATCCCTCTCCTTTTCACACTAGGCTTCCTTAACCTTCATGCCCTTAAGCCACTTACCTGACAGGATATAAATCAGGTATGTTATGCTTGACAGACTCCAGGTTAGTGGATAAGCCCAGAAAATAACTGCGATGGACGGAATAATTCCTGTAACCACCGTGATATATATTACTCTGATTACACACCAGAAAGTAAGCATAACAATCATTGGCACAATGGCCTTTCCCGCTCCTCGCATCAGTCCTGCCGCTGCGTGGGAGAAGGCTAATAAGAAGTAGAAAAGAGCCTCAATGTGGGCCTGACGGACACCGTAGGTTACAACTTCAGCATTCTGTGAGAACCAGGCAATCATTACCGGACTTAGGGTATACATAATGATACCAATAATTTCAGCACACACCATGGCTCCAAGACATCCGATTACAGCTCCGCGCTTAACTCTTTTCATTTTGCCTGCACCGGTATTCTGGCCAGTGAAGGTGGTGAGGGCCATGGCAAAAGATGTAATTGGCAGGAAGGCGAAGCCCTCAAGCTTGGAGTAGGAGCCACAGCCTGCCATAGCAAGATCTCCGAAGGCGTTAATATTGGCCTGAACTACAATGTTGGCAAGTCCAATAACTGAGTTCTGAACTCCGGATGGAATTCCTATTCTTAAGATCTTACTCATCATATATCCGTTGATGTGGATCTTGCTTATCTTAACCCTGTATATCTCCTCAACTCTGTTGCTGGTAAGTCTTCCGAAGGCTAAAGCGAAGGAGATGAACTGGGCACAGACTGTTGCAATGGCTGCACCTGCAATACCCCACTTAAATACGGCAACAAATAGTAAGTCTAAAACCACGTTGCAGATTGATGAAATCACCAGGTAATATACAGGATGTCTTGAATCTCCCACAGCCTGGAAAATACCTGAGGATGTATTGTAAAGGGTGCTAAATACTGAACCCAAGAAGAATATACGGAAGTAAAGAATTGAGTTAGGAAGCACATTCTCAGGAGTGTCAATCCAGCGAAGTATCTGAGGTGTGAGAACAAGTCCAATAATCATTACAAGGAAGCCTGCAATGATTCCAAGGGCTACAGTTGTATGTACAGCCCTGTTTACATTCTCCTCATCTCCGGCTCCGAAGTACTGAGCTATTACTACACCTGCACCGCTGAAGACACCAAAAATAAATCCTGTAATCATGAAAATCATGGATCCTGAGGAGGATACTGCAGCCAGAGCTTCCTCTCCGACGAAGTTACCTACAATGAGTGAGTCAACTGTATTATATAGCTGCTGAAAGAGATTTCCTAAAAATATAGGCAGGGCAAAAGCAATAATCTGCTTAGCAATTGGCCCCTCTGTCATGCGAACTGCGTTTTTTGTCTTATCCACGCTGCTCATTTAAAACCCTCCTAGTAAATAATGGCACTAGTACCATAGTACCACTTTTACAATTCTACTTCAATTAACTATGCCTATGTCTTTTTTCTTTTTTTCTTTTTAGAGACAATAAGACTAAGCCCCCTTTTAAGTCTTATTACAATAGTAGCTCCCTTGTTATTTAATTAACTAGATTTCATTGACTTTTCACCAAGTCTTTAAAGATTTATTGAAAAAGGCTCTTTTTATATTTAAGGCAAAAATCGTTTGACAATTGTAGCGGTCTTATGTATAATAATTTTTGCGTGTTACGCAATTATATACGGAACCATTGGTTCGGGTATCTGGAGAAGTACTCAAGAGGCCGAAGAGGTGCCCCTGCTAAGGGTATAGGTCGGGTGAACCGGCGCGAGGGTTCAAATCCCTCCTTCTCCGTTACATGGTGCCATGGCCAAGCGGTAAGGCAAAGGTCTGCAACACCTTTATCACCAGTTCAAATCTGGTTGGCACCTTACAAGAGACTACCGAGTAATCGGTAGTCTTTTTTATGTAAAAAGTGATTTATTAAGTTTTAAATAAAAAAGGACCTTCCTTTCGGAAGGTCCTGATTATTAGTTAAAGGACTGTTCTAGATTGAAGGCCTCGAACTGTTTACTGTAAAGCTCGTAGTACTGGCCCTTCTTCTTCATTAACTCCTTGTGAGTTCCCCTCTCAACGATTTTGCCATCGTTTACTAAAAGGATCATATCGGAATTAACTATAGTTGATAATCTGTGGGCAATAACGAAGGATGTTCTACCTTCGATTACCTTGTTGATTGCCTGCTGAATCTTCTGCTCTGTCTCTGTATCGATGGAGGATGTCGCCTCATCTAAAATTAAGATTCTTGGATCAGCAAGCATTGCTCTTGCAATTGAGAGAAGCTGCTTCTCTCCTGTGGATAGGAAGTCTCCGCCCTCACCAATCTCTGTGTCGAGACCGGATTCCTGTCTCTCAACAATTCCATCAGCTGATACCATTTTTAGTGCATTCATAATCTCTTCCTCACTGGCATCTGGATTACCATATTTAAGGTTATCCCTGATGGTTCCCGAGAATAGATGTGGTGTCTGAAGCACATATCCAATATTGGAATGTAACCACTGTAAGGATCTCTCCTTGGCATCTCTTCCATCGATTAAAACCTTACCATCGGTAGGCTCAAAGAATCTACATACCAGATTAACCAGTGTGGACTTACCAGCACCAGTCTCTCCGACAATGGCTACTGAGGTACCCTGTGGTACATCCAGGTCAAAATGCTCTAAGACCATTTCCTCTCCATCTGGATAATGGAAGGAAATATCATCAAACTTAATATCTCCGTGTAATTCCTCGAAGTTCTCTGTCTTAGGATCAAAGGCGTCACCGTATTTTTCAATGACTTCCTTGCTGTCCCACACTTCGCCCTCTGTAGCCATGAGCTTTAAGAATCTCTCGATATTTACCTGGATTGCCATCATATCTGTGATTACTGCTATAGACTCAGATATAGGATCTACAATATTTAAAGCATAGGACATAAATACTGAGAAGGTACCAATTTCCATTGCTGTCTCAAGGGTGAGATTACCACCTCTCCACATTACCACAGCTAAGGCCATACAGGAGATGAAAGCGATTGAGCAGTCGAATAAGGCGTTGAATCTCACTGTGTGAATAGACTGCTTACGCATCTTCTCTGTGTCAGTCTGGAATTCGTCCTTAAGCTTGTCCTCAATTACCAGGGTCTTAATTGCTTTGGCACCTGTGATTCCCTCATTTATATCAGAGGTAATCTTAGAGTTTAGTTCTCTTACGATTCTGTTTAAGCTTACGATTCTCTTACCAAAAATGAAGCTTAACAGAATTGCTATTGGCATTATTGCCATGATTAATAATGCTAACTTTAAATTGATAATGCACATGATGACGAGAACGATAACTGCGTATCCTCCCATCCACACAACGCTCATTATATCCCAGGCAACCATGGAGCCAATTTTGCCTGAGTCAGACATTACTCTTGCATGGATATAACCTACGTTGTTGGCATTATAGTATGACAGTGATACCTTCTGAAGGTGCTCGAAGGCCTTGTTTCTAAGGTCTCTGTTCAAAAAGAGCTCCATCTTGGCACAGTCAATTACGTTAATGTAGTTAAATACTGCCTGAAGTATAAATGTAGCTATAAACAAGCCAATAAAAATAGGCAGTGTATCTAAGGTCTGCTCCCCGATAAAATGGTTGATTGCGTATCTGGCAAAGAGTGGATAAATAGCATCAGCAATTGATACCAGGATTCCAATGATTACCATTCTCACTAGCTGCCATCTGTATGGATAAATATATTCTTTTAAGGCAGGCAGACCGAAAAATTTAAGCTTCGTGGTAGTGTTCTTTTCTTCCATTTAGACCACCTCACTTTCTACGCTGCCAGTCTGAATGTCATAAACCCTCCTGTAGCGTCCATTCATATTTACTAATTCTTCATGAGTTCCCTGCTCAATAAGTCTTCCCTTGTCTAAAACATAAATCATGTCTGCGTGGATAAGAGTAGAAATTCTATGGGAAATAAGGATTACTGTTGCCTCTCCGACATTCTTCTTAAGCTTAGCTCTGATATCTGCATCAGTCTCTGCATCAACTGCTGATAAGGAATCATCGAAAACCATAATGTCAGGCTTTCTAAGCAACATCTGAGCAATGGCAGTTCTCTGCTTCTGTCCACCAGACAGGGTAACTCCTCGCTCACCTACCATGGTGTCATATCCTTCCTTAAACTTGTCAATGGTTCCCTCTAAGGAAGCAATTGTTACAACCTTCTGAACCTCGTTATTGGAAGCATGGTCTCTTGCAATCTTTAAATTCTCCTTTAAGGTTCTTGAGAAGAGATATGGCTCCTGCATAACCATTCCAATATTTTCTCTTAACTCAGACTTCTTGATATCCTTGATATTGACACCATTAATGGTGATTTCTCCGCCATTTTCTGGCAGATCATATACGCCATCAAGAAGATGAATAAGAGTGGACTTACCAGATCCGGTACCGCCTAAGATACCTACAGTCTGTCCCTTCTTTATAGTCATGTTAATATCCTTAAGGATTCTCTTCTTCTCAGGATCCTCGCTCTCATAGGCAAAATTAACATTCTTAAACTCAATATCACCGTGACCTGGATAGTCTCCTGCCCCTTCCCTGTCTACTTCCTCAGGTGAATTCATGATATACATAATACGGTCAATAGATACGTCAGCCTTGCTCATTTCGGAGATTACTCGTCCTAACTGTCTTACAGGCCAGGTAACCATTGCGTTATATGAAAGGAAGGCAACAAAATTACCTGCTGTCATCTCACCCTTAACTGATAAATAGGCACCGATTGATGTAATTAACATTGTCTCTGTATAGAATACAAGGTCTGTTGTTGACCAGTATGTACCCATGAGCTTCATTACCTTGATCCAGAGCTTTGTATACTCTTCGTTCATCTTTTCGAAGCGGTCTCTCTCGTATCTCTCGCGACCAAAGGCTCTTACTACTCTAACTCCTGTAAGATTCTCCTGAGCAACTGCGGACAGCTTACCCTCTTCCTCGTCAGCCTTCATAAAGTGCTTTCCAATTTTGCCATGGAAGAACATTGAGTATCCAAAGGAAATAGGAATAGTGACAATAACAATAATTGAAAGCTTCAGATTAGTGGTCATCATAAAGAAGAGTGCCATAATTACAAGGACTCCAAGTCTACACACTGTAACTAACTGCTGTGACAGGAAGTTCTTAATGGTGTCCACGTCAGAGGTACATCTCTGAATGATGTCACCTGTTTTGTTCTGGTCAAACCAACTGTATGGTAAAGCCATAATGTGGTTATAGACCTGTGTTCTGATTCTCTTTACCAGTCCCTCGGCACCTCGGCTGTTGAAAACCTTAAATCCATATCTGGATAAGGCACTTAAAAGACCAATAATAATTACAATAATGGATAACAGGTATAAGTGATCCATGAGGTAGTCCCTACCTCCGATTCTGTCTACCCATTTCATTACGAAGTCTGGTATAGAACTCAGATTATTAACTACCATATCCACGGTATAGCCTATGAGTCTTGGATAGATTAACTCAAATAATGCTAAGAAGAACACGAATACTATGGCAAAAGCAAAGTATCCCATACTTCCTTTAAGCATATAGCTTACCATGGAGAGACGGTTCTTAAACCTAAGATTTTCATTTTTCTTTTCGCTTTTCATAATCTCTCCTTTTCATGCGAATAAACAAAAATCTTTCGACAATAATACTTGCCGGAAGATTTTTAGATTTCATTATTTCATCTTAACTCTAAGATGGTCCTTTAACTTATATAAAGAAGCACTGTATTTTCTTGATTTCATATCAGGGAAAGCCGCAATGATACGGCGCTGTAAAGTGTTCTGTCGTGCAAGAATCTCACGAGCCATATTCTCAAGCTCCTCTCGTTCTAAGCGGATTTTCTCCTTTCCTTCTTCTATGTCACGGTCTAACTCTTCCTTCTTCTCTCCTAATTCAGCTTTCATCTTACCAGAGATCTCCATGGATTTAGTGGTTCCCTCATAAATGTTTTCACCGATGCTGTTAGAAATGAAATCTAACTTTTTATCGATTTCATCAAGAATCTTAAGCTGATTATTGATCTTAAGTACAGTATTAACCGTAATAATTAAATCCGCTACAAAAGCGATATAGAACAATGATAAAAATACAATTCCCAGGATATGTGGAAATTTATTAACCAAATAGAAAATACTTGGATGCACTGCTCCCATTACAAAAGTACAGCAAAATCCCCAAATAATTGAGAATTTTAGACAGATATATCCCTTTAGATTAAAAGGCATGTCTGAATAATCCCACCATTGATTATGGAATATCTTGTCCATTCCCCAGCCTACTAAAAGCTCTAAGGATGTGGTAAGTACCATAGAACCGATAAATAGCACAAACACATTATCTTTGATAGGTGTTAAAGTTGCCACTACTATTACCATTCCGCATCCGTAAATAGGACATATAGGTCCATTTAGGAATCCGCGGTTTATAAACTCTCCAGTGGTAACTGCAGCATATGCAACCTCAGTGCACCATCCAATAAATGCGTAGATTAAGAAAATGGCCAATAGATTATAAAATGACCCAAATGTATCATAGAAATATGTCATTTTATTTACTCCTCATCAGTTTTTTCAGGTGATTCTTCAGAAAGCTCTGCTTCCTCATTCTCTGCTGCCAATGCCTCTAGCTCCTCTGGAGTGTAGAGACTCATATCTTCTTTCACTTTTGCAATAGATGCAACTATAGTGCTGTCTTTTAAATTAATTAGCTTCACGCCGGAGGTTACACGACCGATGATAGAAATACCCTCCACCTTCATGCGGATGATAATTCCTTCTGTGGTGATCATCATTACCTCATCTTCCGGATTGACGGCAATAGCCCCCACAATGTTTCCTGTCTTCTCCGTAATCTTGAAGCACTTAACGCCCTTACCGCCACGGTTCTGTGGGGTAAATTCGCTCATTTCTGTTCTTTTGCCTAAACCTCTCTCACCTACAACCAGGATATGTGTTCCCTGATTATGGCTCTGCATTGATACAACTTCATCCTGATCCTGAAGATTCATACCAATAACACCCATGGATGTTCTACCCGTGGATCTAACATCAGTCTCATGGTATCTGATACACTGACCAAACTTGGAAATCATAATGATATCTCTTGTGTTATCAGTAATCTGTACCTCAATAAGCTGATCATCATCTCTTAAATTGATGGCTGCAAGACCAGTCTTACGGATATTTGAATACTCCTTAAGTGGTGTCTTCTTGGCAATGCCATTCTTGGTAGCCATGAAGAGATACTTGTCATCCTCATATTCCTTAATTGGAATCACTGAAGTGATTGTCTCTCCCGGATTCAGCTGTAAAAGGTTTATAATAGCTGTTCCTCTTGCTGTTCTACCTGCCTCAGGAATTTCATATGCCTTCATTCTGTAGACACGACCTAAGTTGGTAAAGAACATAAGATAGTGGTGGGATGTAGTCATAAGGAGCTCTTTAATATAGTCATCCTCAATTGTCTCCATTCCCTTAATTCCCTTGCCGCCACGGTTCTGAGCTCTGAAGTTCTCAATGCTCATTCTCTTAATGTAGCCAAGCTTGGTCATTGTTATAACAACGTTCTTCTTAGGAATCAGGTCTTCCATGCTGATGTCATACTCATCAAATCCAATGGAAGTTCTTCTCTCATCCCCGTACTTTGTAGCGATTTCAAGAATCTCTTCTCTGATAACTCCTAGGAGAACCTTTTCATCGGCAAGAATTGCCTTCAAATACTCAATAGTTTTCTTTAATTCCTCATACTCATTTTCAATCTTCTCTCTTTCTAAGCCTGTCAGAGCACGTAGTCTCATATCTACGATAGCCTGAGCCTGCTTATCAGACAATCCAAAACGCTCCATAAGTGAAGCCTTAGCATCATTTGTGGTCTGGCTTCCACGAATGATTCTGATTACTTCATCTATATTGTCCAAAGCAATAAGATATCCCTCTAAAATGTGGGCTCTCTCCTCTGCCTTGTTTAAGTCATATCTGGTTCTTCTTGTGACAACATCCATCTGATGAGTCAGATAATGCTGTAAGATTTCCAGCAGACTAAGGACCTTAGGTTCATTGTTGACTAACGCCAACATAATTACGCCGAAGGTATCCTGCATCTGTGTGTGCTTATATAACTGATTAAGAATTACGTTAGGATTAACGTCCTTTCTAAGCTCAATACAGATTCTCATACCCTGGCGGTTGGATTCATCTCTAAGATCTGTGATACCTACGATTCTCTTGTCGCGTACCAGCTCTGCAATCTTTTCGATTAAACGAGCCTTGTTAACCATATATGGAAGCTCCGTAACGATAATACGGTTCTTGCCGTTTTGCATAGGCTCAATATTTGTGATTGCTCTAACTATGATTTTGCCTCGACCTGTTCTATAAGCCTCATCAATACCACGGGTTCCGAGAATTTCTGCACCAGTTGGGAAGTCAGGTCCCTTAATGAGTTCCATAACTTCGTCAATCTCGGTGTCTCTGTCCTCATTAACCCTGTTGTCGATAATTTTAACAACAGCATTTATAACCTCACTTAAGTTGTGAGGTGGCATATTGGTAGCCATACCTACGGCGATACCTGTGGTACCGTTAACTAAAAGGTTGGGGTACCTTGATGGGAGCACTACTGGCTCCTTCTCAGTCTCGTCGAAGTTAGGGGTGAAATCAACAGTATCCTTGTTGATATCTGCAAGCATTTCCATTGAAATCTTGGATAATCTTGCCTCAGTGTATCGCATGGCAGCGGCTCCATCGCCGTCCACAGAACCAAAGTTTCCATGTCCATCTACCAGTGGATATCTGGTGGACCACTCCTGTGCCATGTTAACTAACGCACCATAGATAGAAGAATCACCGTGTGGGTGATACTTACCCATTGTATCACCTACGATACGGGCACATTTTCTATGTGGCTTATCGTAAGTGTTTGATAACTCAATCATTGAATAGAGAACTCGTCTCTGTACTGGCTTCAAACCGTCTCTTACATCTGGAAGTGCACGGGATGCAATTACACTCATGGCGTAATCAATGTAGGAGGTTTCCATAGTTTTCTTCAGATCAACCTCATGAATCTGATCAAAAATCTTATCATCCATTACTGTTCACTCTCCTACTTAAATATCTAAGTTCTGTACGTACTTAGCGTTTGCTTCAATAAACTCTCTTCTTGGATCAACCTTGTCACCCATAAGAGTTGTAAATGTTACATCAATCTCTGATTCAGATTCCTCGTCAATCATGACCTTTCTAAGGACGCGCTTCTCAGGATCCATTGTGGTTTCCCAGAGCTGCTCTGCATCCATCTCTCCAAGTCCCTTGTAACGCTGAATCTTGTTGTTACCATCTCTTCCAATATCTGTGAGGATCTTGTTTAATTCCTCATCACTGTAGGCGTACCACACGCCCTTATTCTTCTCAACCTTATACAGAGGTGGCTGAGCTAAGTAAACATGTCCTGTCTTAATAAGCTCTGGCATAAATCTGTATAAGAATGTAAGCATAAGGGTAGAAATATGTGCACCATCAACGTCCGCATCGGTCATGATGATAATCTTGTTATATCTAAGCTTGCTAATATCAAAGTCCTCATGGATTCCTGTGCCGAAGGCAGTAATCATAGCCTTAATCTCAGCATTACCATAGATTCTGTCGAGACGAGCCTTCTCAACATTAAGAATTTTTCCTCTAAGTGGCAAAATAGCCTGTGTAGCTCTGTCTCTTGCAGTCTTAGCTGAACCGCCCGCGGAATCTCCCTCTACGATGAAGATCTCACAGTTTTCTGGGTTCTTATCGGAACAATCCGCTAACTTACCAGGTAAGGAAAGACCCTCTAATGCAGTCTTTCTACGGGTCAAGTCTCTTGCCTTTCTTGCTGCTTCTCTTGCTCTCTGTGACTGAACTGACTTCTCGCAAATAGTCTTCGCTGCAGATGGATTCTGCTCAAGGAAGTAGGTAAGCTGCTCAGAAACGATTGAATCTACAGCTCCTCTTGCCTCAGAGTTTCCTAACTTCTGCTTGGTCTGACCTTCGAACTGAGGATCAGCAATCTTGATACTGATGATTGTTGTTAAACCTTCTCTGATATCCTCACCGGAAAGGTTCTCCTCATTGTCCTTTAAGAATTTATTTGCTCTTGCATAATCATTAATGGTTTTTGTTAAGGCATTCTTAAAACCAGATACATGGGTACCACCCTCTGGAGTAATAATATTGTTAACAAAACCAAGTGTTGTTTCATTGTAGGAATCATTATGCTGAAGGGCAACCTCAACATAAACATTGTCCTTAGTACCCTCACAGTAGATAATCTCTGGATAAAGAGCTTCCTTACTTCTGTTCTGATAGGTGACAAACTCCTTAATTCCACCTTCATAATGGAAGGTTTCCTCGCGAATTTCATCCTCTCTCTCATCTCTTAAAGTAATTCTTAAGTTCTTGGTTAAGAAAGCTGTCTCCCTCAATCTGGTTCTGAGTGTATCAAACTCGAAGATTGTCTCTTCAAAGATAGTATCATCTGGTAGGAAGGTTACCTCTGTACCGTGCTGACTTAAATCACAATCTCCATCAACCTTTAAGTCGTAGCAGATATTGCCTCTTTCGTATCTCTGCTTATAAATTTTGCCTTCAGAGAATACTCTGACCTCAAGCCAGTTAGAGAGGGCATTTACAACAGATGCACCTACACCATGGAGTCCACCGGATACCTTATATCCTCCACCACCGAACTTTCCACCGGCATGAAGCACAGTAAATACAACCTCAACAGCAGGACGACCAGCTTTAGCATTGATTCCGACAGGAATTCCTCTACCATCATCCAAAATGGTAACAGAATTATCCTTGTGTAAGGTTACAAGGATAGAGTCGCAGAATCCGCCAAGCGCTTCATCTACCGCATTGTCTACGATTTCGTAAACTAAGTGATGCAGACCTCTCAAGGAAGTAGTACCGATGTACATACCTGGTCTCTTTCTAACTGCTTCAAGACCTTCAAGAATCTGAATCTGATCTGCTCCGTAATTTTCGCTCATTTAAGCCTCCTACTGTGTGCTATCTAAAACTCTTCCATTTTCAACATGGAATACTTTATCAATATGTAATCTTTTATTGATGAAATCATCAACACCAGTACATGTAAGTATGGTCTGGGTGCTGGATATGGAATCTAAAAGCTGATTTTGTCTGTTTGCATCTAATTCAGACAAAACATCATCCAACAAGAGAATTGGTGAATCGTGAATCTGCAGTTTAACAAGCTCAATCTCTGAAAGCTTTAAAGATAAAGCTGCAGTTCTCTGCTGACCTTGGGATCCAAATTTTCTAATATCAATAGACTGAATTAAAAATGCTATATCATCTCTGTGGGGACCAACGGAAGTAGTTCCAAATCTCTCATCCTTTGGTCTTTCCTCACATAGCCTCTCGGCAAAACGACTTTCCGAAACATCTGGCTCATACATTAAGGTTAATTCTTCTTTATTGCCGGACAGTTTCTTGTGGATACCAAATATAACAGTGTTTAAATCTTCAATAAACTGCTTCCTTCTTTTAATGATTTTACAGCCATAGTCAATTAACTGAGCATCCCATATATCAAGGGTATCCTTTAATTCTGGCTTATCATAAATATCCTTAAGCAGCTTATTTCGCTGATTTAAGACTTTATTATATTTGCTTAAGTCATCTAAATATATTTTATCAAGCTGACAAAGCTCCATATCAAGGAACCTTCTTCTCTCTGCAGGACCATTTTTTATAATATTTAAATCCTCAGGGGAGAAGAAAATCATATTTAGCACACCAAATAAATCAGATGCTCTTTTAATTGGCATTTGATTAATTGCAATGCCTTTTTTCTTGTGCTGTTTAAGATGGAAATCTATCTTGTAGTCAACATCATTTTTAAAAACCATAGTTCTGATGTGGGCATCATCCATCTTAAACCTGATCATTTCTTTATCCTTGGCACCCCTGTGAGATCTGGTTGTTCCAGATAAATAGAGAGCTTCCAAAATATTGGTTTTACCCTGGGCATTATCTCCATAAAGAATATTAATACCAGGATCAAAGGATAAATCTAATGATTCATAGTTTCTAAAATTACTTAATTCAATGGATTTAACAATCATTACTTGGTAATCTTAATAGTCTGACCTTCGAATTCAACAAGGTCTCCATCTACTAGCTTTTTTCCACGGCGGGTATCAACCTGACCATTTACTTTAACAAGACCATCTAAAATAACGTCTTTTGCCTCAACACCAGATCCGACAAAACCTGCTGCCTTCAAGGCCTGACCTAATTTAATAAAGTCTTCTCTTAACTTGATTTCTTCCATAATTATAGCCTTTCTTATACTGGCTGATTAAAGTTAACTGGAAGGATTACATAGATATAATTCTCATTTTTATCCTTAATAAAACAAGGTGCCTTAGGATTAACCATATATATATTAATCTCTTCATCATCAATACTTCTTAAGGCATCAATAAAGAACTTAGGATTGAATCCAATTAATAAATCCTTACCACTCTTCTTAACTTCAATCTCTTCATCCATTGTTCCAGCAAAGCTGGTAACAGAAAGATTGATTCTGTCTTCATTAATATTCATTAAGATTGGTCTCTTATCTGCTTCTCTAACCATTAAGGTTGCTCTGTCGAAGGAGTCAAGAAGATCTTTTTTGTTAATAGTTATACTTGTTTCATAATCAGCAGATAACATCTTATTAATATCAAAGAATTTACCCTCAAATAATCTTGAAACAACTACTGTCTCATCAAATTCAAATACTACATGATTGTTAGTGTAGTAAATAAGAACTTCGTCATCTAATCCACCATTTAAAATCTTGCTGATTTCCTGAAGTGTCTTTCCAGGAACAATAAGCTTGGTATCAGCATAAGACTGCTTTAACATAATCTTTCTGATAGAAACTCTGTGTCCATCAAGAGAAACTACCTTTAATTCATTTTCATGAATATCGAATAACTCACCACCCATGAGCTTGTTGGAGTCATTTTCAGCAATAGAGAAAATAGTCTGTCTTATAACATCTCTTAAGGTCTGCTGAGATAATGAAATGTGCTCATTCTTTTCAATATCAGGTAACATGGCAAAATCATCGCCAGCCTTACCTACAATATTGTAAACAGTCTTCTCACATTTAATTACTGTCTTGCAGCTTGCATCTGATTCAATAGTAATATCATTATCAGGAAGCTTTCTGATAATCTCAGAGAACATTTTTGCATCTAAAGCAAGTGTTCCACTTTCTAATACATTACCTTCGATCATTGTTTCTATTCCAAGCTCTGTATCATTAGCAGTTAATTTGATATCACCTGCTACAGTGTTTATTAAGATACATTCTAAGATAGGAAGACTGGTTCTTGCAGGAACTGCTTTAAGAACTGTGTTTACTCCCTTTAAAAGATTATGTTTTGAACAAACGATTTTCATGGTGGGTTAATAACTCCTTTCAACATAAAAATAAATATATAAATAATAGAATCTAGAAGTATTATTATTAGTCCTTGTTAATATGTTTAAAAGCTTATTTTTCACAGAAAATACAAAGTTTTTTAAATGTGATAAGTATGTGAAATCAGCCTTAAAATGAATCTGATAACTTTTAAGAAATGTGGATTAATTTTTTCCTCATTTTTTAATTAATACAGATTCCACAGGTTATTAGTTAATTAATAACCTGTTATTAACTTGGATTAAGTTTTTTCTTTATTGTTTCAATAGTATTTCTTAACTGTTCATCAGTCTGAAGCTGCTCACCAATTGTCTTGGCTCCATGCATTACAGTTGTATGATCTCTGTCTCCAAGTAGCTTACCAATTGCTTCAAGTGAATAGCCAGTTGCCATATTTTTACATAAATACATAGCAATCTGTCTTGGAATTGATACATCCTTTGATCTTGCTTTTGAAATCATCTGGTCCATGGATAACTGGAAATGATCAGTTACTACTTCGATGATATACTGTGCTGTTATTTCCTTTGGCTGTTCAGGTGAAATAATATTCTTAAGTTCACTTTCAGCAATTTCCAAAGTAATTTCTTTCTTTTCAAGATTTGAAAGAGCAACTAATTTATTTAAAGCTCCCTCTAATTCTCTTACAGAATTCTTAATATTGGTAGCAATGTAATTTAAGATTTCATCATTTATCTGGATTCCATCTTCTTCCTGCTTCTTTCTAAGAATTGCCATTCTCGTTTCATAGTCAGGAATTCCAATATCTGCAAGTAATCCACTTTCAAATCTGGTTCTGATTCTCTCTTCAAGAATTTCCATTTCCTTAGGTGGTCTGTCTGAGGATAAAATAATTTGTTTACTTGCTAAATGTAATTCATTAAAGGTATGGAAGAATTCTTCCTGAGTTGAAGTCTTACCTATAATAAACTGAATATCATCTACTAATAAAACATCAATCTTGCGGTATTTGTTTCTGAATTCAGACATGGCATTTGAACTACCATTTCTAATAGAATCAATTACTTCATTAGTAAATGTCTCTGAAGTAACATATAAAACCTTAAGTGATGGATTATTCTTCTTTATATAATGCGCAATAGAATGCATTAAATGAGTTTTGCCTAATCCAACTCCTCCATGAATGAAAAGTGGATTGTAAACCTCACCTGGAGATTCAGCAACTGCCAAGCTTGCAGCATGGGCAAAACGATTGTTAGGTCCAACTACAAAGGAGTCGAAGGTATAGTTTGGATTTAGATTTGATTTCTCATCGATTAAATCTGAATCATCTAATCTCTTCATCTTGGTATTAGTTTTAGGAGCATCTTCCTCTAAAACAAATTCAAGATTATATTCTTTACCGATGGTCTCAGCAATTACAACTTTAAGCTGGTTATAATATTTTCTCTTAATATGAACTATTGCCATCTGATCAATTGGCACCAGGATATAGAGAGTATTTCCTTCTATTGAATGTGGTGTAATTGGTTTCAGCCATGTATTGAAGGAAGGATCCATTATTTCATATTCTTCTTTTAGATTGAAAAGAATCTCTTCCCAGCGATTTAATAATTCTTCCATTTTTACCGTCCTTTATAATAAGAAGAAACTAAGTTAGTTATGCACATAAAATCAAAATTTTCCTATATATAATCATACCTTAATTAGCCTTAAAAAACAAGAAATATATCATTATGTATAGGGGATAGTTAAATAGGGCAAAATGGCTTATTTTCCAAAATATGGCCTCTCAGACGCTATACACAAAATTATCAACATGTTGATAAATGAATGGTGGATTATTTTAATAAGTTTTTTATTAACAGAGACTTGTCAACATCTTGTTGATAACTGGTTGATAATCTGGAATATCTTGTGTATAAAAATTTTTACCCTCTAAAATGCCCTAAATTCCTTGACTTTAGGCACTTTCTTGATATAATTGGAGTTGATGTTTTGTAACGATGTAAGGAGGTGTTACCAATATGAAAATGACATTTCAGCCTAATAAGAGACATAGATCTAAGGTTCATGGATTCAGAGCAAGAATGAGTACTCCAGGCGGACGTAAGGTTTTACAGTCTAGAAGAGCTAAGGGTAGAAAAGTTTTATCTGCTTAATATGAACAATAGACCACAGCAATGTGGTCTTTTCTTCATATATGGAGGTTTTTTTAAATGAAGTTTTCACAGTCACTAAAGAAGAACAGAGACTTTCAGTTTCTTTATGATAATGGGTCTTCCTATGTCAACCGAGCCCTGGTCATGATTGTGAAGGAAAATGGAAGTAATATTAATCGGCTTGGCATATCAGTTAGTAAAAAAGTTGGAAATAGCGTTATAAGACATCGAGTAAAAAGATTGATAAAAGAGGCTTATCGACTACACGAAGACGAGTTCAATAATGGTTTGGATATTGTAGTTGTTGCCAGACCTATAACAGCAGATGCTGATTATAGGAAGATAGAGAAATCTCTATTACATGTTGCAGGTCTTCACAAATCAGTTTTAATAAATCGGATCAATGATTAAGAAAATAATGATATTTGGTATAGAATTATACCGTAAATACTTATCTCCTATGAAAACGACAAAGTGTCCATACTATCCTACATGCTCTACCTATGCCTTAATTGCAATTAAGAAGCATGGAGCATTAAAGGGCGGAGCACTTGCCACTTGGAGAGTACTTAGATGCAATCCATTTTCAAAGGGAGGATATGATCCAGTACCTTAATGAGGAGGTTAACCGTGTCAGATATTTTATTGACTCAGTACAATGGTGTCATTTTAGGACCTATTGCAAAGTTAATTGGTATTATTATCAATTTCCTTTATGTTGGATTATCTTCAATCGGAATTGAGAACATCGGTATTACAATTATTATCTTTACATTAGTTGTATATCTTCTTATGTTCCCAATCACCTATAAGCAGCAGAAGTTCAGCAAGCTTACTGCTAAGATGAATCCTGAAATCAAAGCTATTCAGAAGAAGTATGAGGGCAAAAAAGACCAGAACAGCCGTCTTGCAATGAATGAGGAAACTCAGTCTGTTTACGACAAGTATGGTGTTAGCCCTACAGGAAGCTGTCTTCCACTTTTAATTCAGTTTCCACTTTTAATGGCAGTTTATCGTGTTGTTTACAATGTGCCAGCTTATGTATCTTTTATTAAGGATACTTATGCAACAGTTGTAAACGGAATTATGGGAACCAATGGATATGTGGATTCCATTAATGGACTTGTTGAAACCTTAAACATCAAGAATCTTAGTTTAAACTTAGATGGAACAGAAACTGAAGTTTATAACAGCATCGTTGATGTTCTTTACAAGGTTTCCAATTCTGGATGGGACACAGTAAGAGAGACATTCCCAGCATTAACAGATGATATTACATCATTACAGGCAGCTGCACACAAGTTTAACTACTTCCTTGGACTTGATATTGCATCTTCTCCATGGCAGACAGTAAAGACTTCCTTTGCGAATGGCAGCTACTTAATTATGTTACTGGCAATCATTTTGCCTTTATTCTCTGGATTTACCCAGTGGTTAAATCTTAAGCTCTCCATGTCCTCACAGGACAGATCAGCTATGGATGACAATCCAGCCATGAAGCAGATGCAGAGCATGAATACCTTCATGCCAATCTTTTCCATCTTCATGGTATTTACCCTTCCAATGGGTATTGGTCTTTACTGGATCGCTGGTGCTTTAGTTCGTTCTGTGCAGCAGTTATTATTAAACAGACATTTCGATAAGTTAGACTTCGATAAAATTATTGAGGATAACAAGGAGAAGGCTGCTAAGAAGAGAGCTAAGAGAGAAGGTTATTCTCAGGCAGTTATTCAGCAGGCAGGCCAGATGAGAACCAGAAATGTAAACGCTTCTACTGATAATGAAGAAGCTATTAAAAAGGCGGAAGAGTTAAAGTCTAATGCCAAGGCAGGTTCCATGGCAAGCAAGGCTAACCTGGTACGCGATTACAACAACAGAAATAACAACCAGAATTAGGGGGCATTATATAATGGAGTTTCAGCAGTTTACAGGTAAGACTGTAGAAGATGCCATTACAGAAGCATTAGTTGCTCTGTCAATCACATCTGATCAGTTAGATTACGAGGTTGTTGATAACGGAAGCGCAGGTTTCTTATCTTTAGGTAAGAGAGATGCAGTTATCAATGCAAGAAGAAAGTGTTCAGTAGAGGACACAATCAACGACTTCTTAGTAGAGGTTACAGCAGCAATGGGTCTTACAGTTAGATGTGAGATCAAGAAGGACGAAGAAGAGAATTCCTACTCTGTAGAGTTATTCGGAGATGATATGGGATTACTCATCGGTAAGCGTGGACAGACTTTAGATTCTCTCCAGTACTTAACCAATCTTGCTGTTAATAAGGGTCAGGAAGAGCATATCAAGATTAAGCTCGATACTGAAGATTACAGAAAGCGTAGAAAGGACACTCTTGAGAACTTAGCTAAGAACATTGCATTCAAGGTTAAGAGAACCAGACGTCCAGTTGTTTTAGAGCCAATGAATCCATTCGAGAGAAGAGTAATTCATTCCTCTTTACAGCAGAACAATTTTGTAACTACTCACTCCGAGGGAGAAGAGCCATACCGTCATGTAGTGGTAACTCCTAAGAGAGATAACAGAGACAGAGACAAACGTAACAACTAATTAGAACTTGTAGGCCCCGGTGAGAATTGAAAATTATACTTACTGGGGCTTATTTTAGAGAGACTTATATGTTTAGCACAGACACAATTGCAGCTATATCAACCAGCCTTTCACCAGCTGGTATTTCAGTAGTAAGAGTAAGCGGACCAGATGCTTTTAATGTTGCTGCCACTATAGTACGCAGGCAAAATGGGGAAAGCTTTTTATCTAAACAGAATATGATGAGTCACACCATCAGACATGGCTATGTTTTTGATGGTGATATTTTAGTGGATGAAGTGCTATTAATGATAATGAAGGCACCAAACACTTACACAGGTGAGGATTCCATTGAGATTAACTGTCACGGTGGAATCATTGTAACAAAGAATGTACTTAATGCCTGTCTTCACGCTGGTGCAAGACTCGCAGATCCCGGAGAGTTTTCCAAGAGAAGCTTCCTTAATGGCAAAATGGATTTATCCCAGGCTGAGGCTGTAATTGATTTAATTAATTCAAAGAACCAGTATGCAGCGGATAACAATATAAAGCTTGTAACAGGAAATATTGGAAAGAAGCTTAAAAAGGTTAGAGAAGGAATATTACATGAGGTCGCATTTATTGAGACTGCTCTTGATGATCCAGAGCACATTAGTCTTGAAGGATACGACCATGAATGTTTAAATAAAGTAAATGAATATCTTGAAGAGATTAAAGATATACTAAGATCCTCCAGAAATGGAAGACTTTTATCAGAGGGAATAAGCACAGCTATTGTGGGAAGACCTAATGTTGGAAAGTCATCACTGCTTAATGCTTTAGTTGGTGAAGACAGAGCAATTGTAACAGATATTGCCGGAACCACAAGAGATGTATTAAGAGAGTCAGTCAATATTGATGGAATTACACTTGACCTTCTTGATACAGCTGGAATCCATGAAACAGATGACACTGTAGAGAGGATTGGAGTTGATAGATCCCTGTCTTCAGTTGAAAATGCAGATTTAGTTTTATGGCTGCTTGATTCCACAGAGGATATTAGTGAGGAAGACCGTAAAATAGCGGATTTCCTAGCTGATAAGAAGAAAATTGCGATTTTAAATAAAATAGACATAAGCAATGAAAGAATATTGACTAAGGAAATAGTTAATAATCTTACAGATGCTGAGATTATTGAGATATCCGCCAAGGAAGAAATTGGCTTAAAGGAGTTAAGCGACCTGATTAAGGATATGTTTTTCTCCGGAAATCTTGATTTTACAAGAGATGTTTATCTTACAAATGAGAGACAGATTTCATGCCTTGAAATGGCACAGGAATCTCTTATCAAAGTAACTAATTCCATTATGTCCGGTATGCCAGAGGATTTTTATACCATAGATATGATGGATGCATATGAAGCCCTAGGCAGAATCACTGGAGAAAGTATGAGAGATGATTTAGCTAATGAGATTTTCTCTAAATTCTGTATGGGTAAGTAACAGGAGTTATTATGGCAAAATTCATTGAAGAAACCTATGATGTAGTTGTGGTTGGTGCAGGTCATGCCGGATGTGAGGCAGCCCTTGCAGCAGCCAGACTTGGTATGGAGACAATTATCTTTACAGTGAGCATTGAGTCCATAGCCATGATGCCATGTAATCCTAACATTGGTGGAACATCCAAGGGACACCTTGTAAGAGAGATTGATGCTCTTGGTGGTCAGATGGGAATCAATATCGACAAGACCTTTATTCAGAGTAAGATGCTTAACAAATCAAAGGGTCCTGCAGTACATTCCT
The DNA here is from genome assembly GCA_045627425.1 of Lachnospiraceae bacterium. Lineage (GTDB taxonomy): Bacteria > Bacillota > Clostridia > Lachnospirales > Lachnospiraceae > XBB1006. The sequence goes on from JAZQNS010000003.1 coordinate 27,577, forward strand.
TAAGAGCTCAGGCAGATAAGGCAAAATACTCTGCTCTTATGAGAAAGACTCTTGAGGATACTCCGAATCTTACTATCAGAAGAGGAGAAGTATCTGAACTTATTGTTGAAGACGGAGTTATTAAGGGAGTTAAGACAAGTTCTGGAGCCAGCTATTTTGCCAAGGCTGTAATTCTATGTACAGGAACATATCTTAAATCCAGATGCCTATACGGTGAAGTTATTGAGGAGACAGGTCCTAATGGATTAAAGTCCGCAACATCCCTTTCTGATTCCCTTAGAGAAAACGGAATTACCCTTTACAGATTTAAAACTGGAACTCCAGCGAGAATTGATAAAAGATCCATTGATTTTAGCAAGATGGAGGAGCAGTTTGGTGATGACAGAGTTGTTCCATTTTCTTTTACTACTGACGCTGATGAGATTCAGAGAGAGCAGATTTCATGTTGGCTTACATATACTAACAATGAAACTCACCAGATTATAAGAGACAACTTAGACAGATCACCTATGTATTTAGGTGTGATTGAAGGAACAGGTCCAAGATACTGTCCTTCAATAGAAGATAAGGTTGTAAGATTTGCAGATAAAGAGAGACATCAGGTATTTATTGAGCCTGAGGGGGAGGACACCAACGAAATGTATATTGGTGGTATGTCATCTTCCTTACCAGAGGACGTTCAGTACGCAATGTACAGATCAGTTCCAGGCCTTGAAAAAGCTAAGATAATTAGAAATGCCTATGCCATTGAATATGATTGTATCAACGCCAATCAGCTTTTGCCTTCTTTAGAGTTTAAGAAGATAAAGGGCCTATATTCCGGCGGACAGTTTAATGGAAGCTCCGGATATGAGGAGGCAGCGTGTCAGGGATTAATGGCAGGTATCAATGCAGCCAGACAGATTAAAGGATTAGAGCCAATTGTCTTAGACAGATCTGAGGCTTATATCGGAGTATTAATTGATGACCTTGTAACCAAGGAATCCCATGAGCCATATCGAATGATGACTAGCCGTGCGGAGTACAGACTTATTTTAAGACAGGATAATGCTGACCTTAGATTAAGCAAGATTGGATATGAAATAGGACTTATCTCCAGGGAGAGATATGACCATCTTATAAAGAAGGAAAAACTTATTGCGGAGGAAACTGAGAGAGTAAAGCATGTCATGATTGGCAGTGGCAAAAAGACTCAGGACTTCCTTACAGCTCACAATTCAACTCCACTTAAAACAGCAGTTTCCCTTGCTGAATTAATCAGAAGACCAGAGCTTAATTATCACCTTCTTAAGGAATTGGATGATATGAGACCTGATCTTCCATTCGAGGTATGTGAGCAGGTTGATATATATACTAAGTATGAAGGATATATCGACAGACAGCTAAAGCAGGTGGCAGACTTTAAGAAATTAGAGAAGAGGTCTCTGCCTCTTGATTTTGACTATTTTAAGATTTCAGGCCTCAGAATTGAGGCTCAGCAGAAGCTAAACGAATTCCATCCTGTTTCCATGGGACAGGCAAGCCGTATTTCAGGAGTCAGTCCTGCAGATATTTCAGTCTTACTTGTATATATGGAGCAGTACTACCATGACTTAAACAAGAATAAGGACAGTGAATAATATGTTTGATCAGTCTTTACTTAAGAATTTAGCAGAGGAAAACGCCATCTTCTTAGATGATAAAAAACTTAATGATTTCGAGTCCTTTTACGAGATGCTGATTGAGAAGAACAAGGTGATGAATCTCACTGCTATTACAGAGGCAGAGGATGTTATTAAGAAGCATTTTGTGGACAGTCTTATGATTCTTAAATTCCACGACATTAAATCAACAGACAAAATTGCAGACATGGGTACCGGGGCAGGTTTCCCAGGTATTCCTCTTAAGATTGCCTGTGGTGATAATGAGTTAGTTCTCATGGATTCCTTAAACAAGAGACTAAAGTTTTTAGCAGAAGTAAAAGAAGCTCTTTCATTAGAAAGACTCACTATGGTTCATGGCAGAGCTGAGGATATTGGCAGAGATAAGAATCATAGAGAGGGATATGATATTGTTGTTTCCCGTGCAGTTGCTAATCTCTCTACCTTATCAGAATTCTGTCTTCCTCTGGTTAAGGAAGGTGGATACTTTATTTCCTATAAGGCAGGAGATTTAGATGAGGAATTAGATAAGGCAAAAAATGCAATCAGCAAACTTGGCGGAGGTCAGGTGGAAGTGGTGCCTTATATTTTGCCTGGCACAGATAATGAAAGAACCATGGTTAAGATTAAGAAAATTAAAAAGACCCCTGGCACTTATCCCAGAAAAGCTGGAACTCCTGCCAAGGATCCAATTGTTTAATTATTAAAGACTAAGGAATTTGTTGATGTAATCGCAGGTCTTTCTTGGTGCTTCAATCTGAGGCATGCATTCGGTATTTCGAACGATAAGACCAGAGACATCTTCCTTTAATTCCTTGTATTCAGAGATTACGTCCAGGTCCTCTGCATGGTTAGCGCTTTCGATGATATATACAGGTGCTTCGATCTTCTGTAAAGCTTTTCTGATATCAACATTGGTGAAGCGACTTATGATACTTGCATAGAGGAACTTTCCGTGACTCTTGCTTAGGTGGGCTGACTCATAATATGCGTCAATCATGTCTGGAGTAACATAGTACTTCTTGGAGCAGTAGTCGTTTGCACACTGACCCTTGATGTAGTTTCTTCTCATGATAACATTGTAAACATAAGTACCTAATACAGGGAGCTGCATCATAACCTTGGAGACTGGATTGTTCTTCTTGGCTAACTGACAGTTCTCTTCAAGGGATGAAGGATTTATAAGAATCAGCTTTCCAATAAATTCAGGGTTCATAAGGTCAGCCATTATAGCGAAGGAAGATGACTTGCCGGAAATGACAAGGTCGGTCTTTTTGCCTATAGCTTTCTTAATGAAATCCTGGAGTAACTGAACATATAAGAAGTTAGTGTAGGTAAGAGCTGGCTTGTCAGATCTTCCACATCCAAGTAAATCGATTGTATATACAGTATGCTCCTTGCTGAGCTGATGTTTTACTTTAACCCATTCATATCCTGAGGAATCAGGAGTAAGATTATGAACTAGTAATACTGGATTACCGGAGCCTTCTTTAGTGTAGAAGATTTCTCCATATTTCCAGTGGAAGAAATGTCCGCCTCTGGTTGCAAGAATATGGTTCTTGGTAGCGGAGTCTTCAATATAAGTATTTACAGCATATAAACCAGCAATTGTTGCACCAGCTAATAATGCGGTGTTACGAATAAATTTTTTCATAGTTATCCCCTCCGTTCTTTATAGCCTTATTATAGTTTAATTACTTGAAGCTATCAAACTAATTAATGGGGAAAATCTGTGAATTGTTGTGAAAGGAACAGGTGTTCGAAATGGCTGATATACCAGTATCTGAATTTCTTAAGAAAAAAAGGGAGGAACTATTCAGAAGCAATACTGAAAGGCAGGAGCTTCTATGTAGTCTCCAAAGGGAATTAACAGAAAAGAAGAAATATAAGAAGGCCATTATAAAGCAGCTTGAGATAGAGCAGTCTGACTTTAGTCCCAGATCACTTAATAAGGAATCTACTAGAGAGGTTAGAAAGACTGAGTCTGATATTTCTAAGCTCATTATTGAGATTGATAATCTGGAAGAGATTCTTAATAAGGAATATCAGGAGCTGGAAGAATATGATAAAATGATTTCCCAGACTCTTAGCATGGAGGAGGCTTGCTATTCTTTTGAGAAGAAGGCTTTTGAAAATCATCTTAAGCAGAATTCCCCAGAGAACTTTAAGCTTAAGATACTTTCAACACAGGAGCAGGAGAGAACAAGAATTGCAAGAGATCTTCATGATTCTCCAGTACAGTTACTCACTGCTTTAATACATAAGCTTGAGTACTGCCAGATGTTAATGGAGTCTGACACTGAGAAGACAAGACAGGAGTTAATCAACTCTACCGATTTACTTAAGAAATCCATAAGAGAGATGAGGCAGATTATCTATGATTTAAGACCTATGGTTTTAGATGATTTCGGTCTTGAGATTTCTCTTGAGAGAGAGCTTAACACCCTTAAGGAAATATACGGTGTTAATACCAAACTCGATGTGCAGTGTGATCTCAGTCAGTTTGACAATGTAGTATCCTCAACAATTTTTAGAATTGTGCAGGAGGCATGCAGTAATGCAGTAAAGCATGCTGAACCAAAGAATATAACAGTTTCATTTCTTGATAAGGATGATCATATTGAATTCCATATTAAGGATGATGGAATTGGCTTTGATACCAGTAACCATATTATTAGAACAGAAAAGGAATGGTATGGTTTTGGTATGAATACAATGAAGGAGAGAATCTTTCTGCTTTCCGGACAGCTATTTGTTAGATCCAGAGTAGGAGAAGGAACTGACTTAAGAATAACTATTCCTAAGAATCAGGATAAAGAGGGGGTAACAGAAAATGGCTATTAGAATTCTGATTGCAGATGACCATGAGATGGTTAGAGAGGGTTTAAAGCAGTTAATTGAATTGGACAAAGAATTCCAGGTAGTACAGCTTGCCGGTGATGGACAGGAATGTTTAGAGAAGTTAGGAAAAAATGATATTGATGTACTGCTCTTAGATATTAATATGCCTAAGATGAATGGACTTGAGGTTATTCAGAAGATGAAATCCTTAAGCCTTAATATCCCTACCATTATTCTTACTGTACATACTGAGGTGGAGTATCTTATTAAGGCAGTGGAATATGGAATCGCAGGATATATGCTTAAAGAATCTAACCTTGATGAATTAAAGACAGCTATTGTATCAGTATATAATGGTGAGACTTACATTCAGCCAAGTATGGTTCCAGTATTAGAGAAGGCGCTTCCACAGAAAGAAAGTGATCTTGCATTGCTTAGCGAATTGACCAAGAGAGAGATTGAGATATTGAAGGCGGTAACTATTGGCAAACCAAATAAGGAAATCGCTGCCCAGTTTGATATATCCGAGCGTACAGTTAAGAATCATGTGTCCTCGATTTTTAAGAAAATCGATGTATTGGACAGAACTCAGGCCGCTGTTTTTGCCATAAGAAACGGGCTTGTGGATGTTTATGAAAACTGTAAAGACCACAATATATAGGGTTAATAATATGCTTTGTTTCACGTGAAACATTATATTTGGTGTTGAAGCGTGAAACATGGTATACGGAAGATTTGGTGGTTGGCTGGATTTCAAAAATCCATATATTGTGTAACAAAAAAAGTTAACCACTAGTTTGCCCATTCGTGTTTCACGTGAAACATTTCTGTGCTATAATGTGGGACATACACAAGAACTTGTGCTTAATAAACCTAGAAAGGGATTGAATAAATGGGAAATATCATAGCAATTGCTAACCAGAAGGGTGGAGTTGGAAAGACCACAACCACTATTAATCTGGCAGCTTGTCTGGCAGAAGCCGGCAAAAAAGTATTAGTTATCGACCTGGATCCACAGGGAAATACCACCAGTGGATTAGGATTAGATAAGGATGAGATGGAGAATACCGTCTACGAATTAATCCTTGGAGATGCAAGTATCAAGCAGTGCATGCACAAGACAGACTACGAAGGATTACAGGTTTTACCTTCCAATGTAAATCTTGCCGGCGCAGAGATTGAGTTACTTGATGTTAAGGATAAGGAATATGTATTAAGAAACGAGATAGATTTTATCGAGGCAGACTTCGACTATATTCTTATCGACTGCCCACCATCGCTTAACATGCTTACAGTCAATGCAATGACAACAGCAAAATCAGTTCTTGTTCCTATCCAGTGTGAGTACTATGCTCTTGAGGGACTTAGCCAGTTAATGCACACCATTAACTTAGTTCAGGACAGACTGAATCCAGAACTTGAGATAAACGGAATCTTATTTACCATGTACGATGGAAGAACCAACTTATCATCACAGGTAGTTGATAACGTTAAAGATAACGTAGATGTTTATATCTACAAGAATGTAATTCCTAGAAACATCAGATTAGCTGAAGCTCCAAGCCATGGAATTCCTATTACGGAATATGATCCAAAGTCTGCTGGAGCAGAGAGCTACAGAGCACTTGCCACTGAGTTAATGAATCGATAAGGAGAAAACAATGGCAGCAAAGAAGAGCGGATTAGGTAAGGGACTTGATGTCCTCATTACCGACAAAGTGAGTAGCAAGCCGAAGAAGACCGACAATGTTGATGACACTTCTGAAGGCAACAAGATAATGATGAATATCAACAAGGTGGAGCCTAACAGAGAGCAGCCTAGAAAGACCTTCGACCAGGATTCTATTTTAGAGCTTGCCGAGTCCATCAAGCAGTACGGTGTACTTGAACCATTAATCGTTGTAAAGAGAGACGATTATTATCAGATTGTTGCTGGTGAGAGAAGATGGAGAGCTTCCAAGGAAGCGGGACTTAAGGAAGTTCCAGTTATTATCATGGATCTTACTGACCAGGAGATAGTAGAGATTTCTCTTATTGAGAACATTCAGAGAGAAGACTTAAATCCTATTGAAGAAGCCCTTGCATATAAGAAGCTCTTAACTGAGTTTAACCTAAAGCAGGACGAGGTAGCAGAGAGAGTCAGCAAGTCAAGAGTAGCTGTCACCAACTCTATGAGACTTCTCAAATTAAACGAGAATGTTCAGCAGATGCTTATTGATGAGAAGCTTACACCAGGACATGCCAGAGCGGTACTTGGTATTTCTGATCCAGAGAAGCAGTACATCATTGCCCAGAGAATCTTCGATGAGAACATGTCAGTACGTGAGACTGAGAAGTTAATCAAGAAGCTTCAGAAGGACAGTGACATTGTAAAGATTAAGCCTAACAAGGAAGATGAGAGATTAAACATTATCTATCATGATCTTGAGGAGAAGCTTAAGACAGCAATTGGAACCAAGGTATCTATCCGTCAGAAGACAAGAGATACAGGCAAAATTGAGATTGAGTATTACTCAATGGAAGAGTTAGAGAGAATCATGTCTCTCCTTCAGTCCGCCAACAGAGAATAAGAGATTTATAATAGAACATAGGTTCGAGGTGAATTATGAGTTTTTATGAAATGTTAGAATTATATTCTGTGGAGATTATTATTGGTCTCGCAGCATTTTCTTTAGTACTTCTTGTTTTATATATTGTAAACATAGTACAGATTAGTCAGCTTAAGAAGCGCTACAAGATATTTATGGAGGGCAAGGATGCCAAGAATCTTGAGTCAACATTAATCAAGAGACTTGATCAGGTTGATTCTCTTATTGCAGCCAATTCCTCCAATGAGCGTGACATCAAGACCTTATTCAACAATATGAAATCTACCTTCCAGAAGGCAGGTCTTGTAAAATATGATGCCTTCAATGAGTTAGGTGGAAAGCTTAGCTTCTCCCTTGCCTTACTCAATGAGGTAGACACAGGCTACATGTTAAACGTTGTTCATAACAGGGACAGCTGCTATATCTATATGAAGGAAATCATCCAGGGTAACAGTGTCATTATGTTAACTGATGAGGAGAAGCAGGCATTAGATATGGCAATGAACAAGACTTCACAGTCATAGTATCTTCGTTTGCAAAGTTAGCCTATCTTTAATATAATGATAATAGTGAGCTAGAAAGGAGGGGATCCTATGCATCAATTCCTGAGTTCTGTAGGATTTGGATCCCTGAAGAAGAAAGAAGAGGTCGACAGACTGATTCAGGATATTATAGATCACCCAATGCACAAGATCATTTATTCAAGAAGTGACGGAGTGCTTATGGGAGAGTTATGCAGGGATTTTGCCGAGTATATGGGCATCGCTGTAAGAGGCGAGTACGATGACGAAGGCCAGTTCCAGCCAGAATACTACTTCCCATATTATTGTGGGCCTTCGGTATCCACCAGGGAAAGGGTGGATGTCGAGAGACATTCTGACAGGGATGTATACTCTGGAGTATGTGACGAGCCAAGACTTGGCATCACACTTATATTCTATCTGCAGAATGCCTTAGAGTATCTGAAGGAGGCTAACTCCAACAGACTACACGGTCAGTATAAAACAGCATTATCGGGTTTATCATCCCATGGTATGATTCTCTTGCCAATTCATGAGGGAATCGAGGCAAAATCACCTAGCAAGAATATTAACGGCATGGACAGGGTTAGTCTTGTTGAAGCCGCAAGAGAAGGTGATGAGGAAGCCATGGAATCCTTAACCTTAGAGGACATCGATACATACTCAATGCTCTCAAAGAGAGTACAGCATGAAGATGTCATGACCATTGTTAAATCCTACTTCATGCCTTATGGCATTGAGTCAGATCAGTATAATGTAATGGGAAAGATTACAGACTACCGTTACACAGTAAACCAGGAAACTGGTGAGGAAGTCTGCATACTATCATTGATATGTAATGACATTTCATTTGATGTATGTATCAACAGTAATAACCTCCTTGGTCAGCCAGAAATTGGTCGTAGATTTAAGGGAGTTATCTGGTTGCAGGGTGCAACCTTTTTAAACTAATTGCCTTAGGGCATACGTTCTCGTAGCTCAGCTGGATAGAGCGTCCGCCTCCTAAGCGGAAGGTCGTGGGTTCGAATCCCGTCGGGAACGCTATCAATTAAATATTGGCGGTACAGAATTTGTTTTTTCACGGAGGGAGTCATATGGCTACTAATGAAAAGAAGAGTAAGGTTGTACAGACACAGGCTGCAGAACTAAAGGTAGGGTTCTCCGCTGTATTAATGGGAGGATCACTTCTATTAGATATGGCAGTAATCAGCATGTACAGGGATTACCTGTGGTTGATTATATTATTATCCTTAATATTTGTTGCATGCACCTATGTGTTTACTGCATCGCTCCTTGAGCTTAAGAGACGAAGTGATGAGGCCAGAGAAGATATGATGAATGATATTCTCAAATCATCCAAGGCCAGCTACCTGCTCATGAGAAAATACTTCGATGAGATTGAAGAGCAGCTCGACGAGATGGAAGACAAGATGGGTGTTCCGGAAGAAGAGTTAATCAATGCTCAGAAGAGCATCGCAAAGGTTACCATTAGCAGAAACAAGGAAAATGCAGATGCCTTAATGAATTCCAATGATAAGCTTCTTGAGAAGATCTTCGATTTCGAAGAGGATCTTAAGAATATGGAAGAGAAGATTATTGTTAATCAGAGAGCGGCGGCATCAGAAGGTATGCATGATCTTGTCATGAAGCAGACAGAGCTTGAGAATCAGATAAAGCAGATGCAGCTGGTTCTTGAGAAGACTATATTAGAGACCATGGCTAAGGCTCCTCAGCCACTTGTTATGCAGGCTCCAATGATGCAGGCAATGCCAGCTATGCAGCAAGCAGCACCTACTGAGGGATATCATGAGATTCATGAGACAGAACTCAACAATTTAGTCGAGGCTGCTTCAGCCAAGCTTGACTTAGAAGCCGGCGATATGGCAAATGAAGAGCCAATGGGAGAGATTTTAAGCTTTGATGAAGCTTTTGGAAATGAGGAAGTATCAGAGGAGAGCCCAGAAGAGGAAGTAAGCCTTGCAGAGGCAGCTGAAAGCGAAGATCCACTTCCAGAGATTGATCTCTTTGATGCAGAGCTTGGCTTAGAGTCAACTCCTGGTGAAGAAGAATTAGGAGACCTGCTTGAAGGATTGCTTGAGGGACTTCCAGAAGCAGAGGAAGAAATTCCTGAACCTGCTATAGAGGAAACTTTGGAAGAGATTCCTACAGAAGAGGCTCCTGCAGAGGAAGCCGCAGAAGCTCCTGCTCCAGTAGAAGAGGTGGTTTCAGAACCTGAGCCAGAAGTAGAAGCTGTGGCAGAGCCAGAACCAGTTGTTGAAGAAGCTGCACCAGCCTTTACACCAAGCGATGATCCAAATCACAAGATGACACCAGAGGAAATCGCAGCCTTAATTGCAGGTACTACAGATACTCCTGCAGAAGAGCCGGTTATAGAGCCAGAGCCAGTCGTTGAAGCTGAGCCTGAACCAGAACCTGCAGCAGAAGAGAAGCCTGCAATGCCAGACTTATCTGATCCAAACCATGTGATGACACCTGAAGAGATTCAGGCATTATTAGCAAATATGTAATAACAAGACCCTTGGGTTTTGATATGTATCCCTTTTACTGGACAACCAGTGAAAAGAGTACGTATCAAGACCCGAGGGTTTTCTATTATAATAACTTAGATTATGGGCTGCAGATTAAGAAAAACTAAAGAATAAAAAAGCACAAAAAAAAGCACCGACCCCACAGCTATCTGTAAAATCAGTACTTTCGAGATGCGTCATCAGGGGCTCGAACCCTGGACACCCTGATTAAGAGTCAGGTGCTCTACCAACTGAGCTAATGACGCGTATTCGTGTCGAACAAATAAAAGTATATACTATGGGTTTAAAAAATGCAAGCACTTTTTTTTATTTTTTTAAAATTTATTTTTTCCTGCTAATTCTTCCATTTTAATGGCTTCTGTTATATGATGGATATATCTGTTAGAAGGGGGATAAAACAATGACAGCATTAGAAAGATTACTTAAATATGTTGTTGTCTACACTACATCGGATGACTACAGTGAGACAACTCCAAGTAGCGAGAGACAGTTCGATCTTGCAAGAATGTTAGAGCAGGAAATGAAGGATCTCGGTTTAGATAAGGTTAAGCTTGACGAGAATGGATATGTGTATGGTTTACTGCCAGCAACTAAAGGAATGGAGAACAAGAAGGCAATGGGCTTCATCGCACATATGGATACAGCACCAGACTTTAACGGTGAGAATGTAAAGCCACAGATTATTGAGAACTATGATGGCAAGGACGTTGTTCTTCCAGCTACCAAGGATGTAATTAAGGTTTCTGATTTCCCAGACTTACTAACCCTTAAGGGAAGAACACTTATCACAACTGACGGTACATCACTTCTCGGTGCAGATGACAAGGCAGGTATCGCAGTTATTCTTACAGCTGTTGAGGAGCTTAAGAACAGCGGAGAGCCACACGGAGATATCTGGATTGGATTTACTCCAGATGAGGAAGTTGGACGCGGTGCTGACAAGTTTGATTTAGATTACTTCAAGGCTGATTTTGCCTATACATTAGATGGTGATTATGAGGGAGAGGTTGCATATGAGAACTTCAACGCTTCCTCCGCAGATGTAACAATTCACGGTGTAAACGTTCATCCAGGTTCTGCAAAGAACATTATGAAGAATGCAGCTGCCATCGCATGTGAGTATCATATGAGCTTACCACAGGCAATGACACCTGAGCATACAGAGGGCAGAGAGGGCTTCATCATGTTAACCGACATGAAGGGCGAGAACACAGAGGCAACTCTTTCCTACATTATCAGAGACCATGACGCAGCATCCTTCGATGCCAAGGCAAAATTAATGGAGAAGACAGCTGAATTCATCAACGCTAAGTATGGCGAGGGAGTATGTGAGGTTTCCATTAAGGAGAGCTACAGAAACATGCTTGAGGTTATTGAGAAGAACCAGTACGCAGTAGATCTTGCAAGAGAAGCTATCAAGTCTGTAGGTCTTGAGCCAATCTCCAACCCAGTAAGAGGTGGTACAGACGGAGCAAGATTATCTTTTATGGGTCTTCCAACTCCTAACCTTGGAACCGGCGGTTACGCATTCCACGGACCATTCGAGCATATCACAGTTGAAGGAATGGAAGATGCTAAGAAGATCAGTCAGTATATCATGACACATCCTCTCAACAAATAAGATATAAGTCATAAAAAATCCGGGTAACTGGTAAATCTGATTGATATCAGCTTTATCATTACCCGGTTTTATTATCTGTGAATAATCATTTTGCAGATAGGATTTCCCTTTTCTGAGAATTTCTGCTCATATTCAGTCATAATATTTCCCTCGTTTAATACAGGATCATTATGCAAATCAAAGGTAGATGCATCGAGTATCCACTTGCTTTCTTCCACTTCCTTAAGAGAGAAGTTAAATAAATCTACATTGTCCGTCTTAAACTCAAGATTTCCGTCGTCTGAAAGCATTCTGTCATATCTGTCTAAGAACTGCTTAGAAGTTAAACGTCTCTTTGCGTGTCTGTCCTTAGGCCATGGGTCAGAGAAGTTAAGATATATCTTATCAAGTTGGCCCTTTTCTACGAAGCCTGGAAGAATTGTGGCGTCGTCACAGATGAATTTAAGGTTAGGGAGTGCTTCCTCTAAGGAATCCATCTTCTGGATGGCACGAAGGCATACAGAGGAGTACATTTCCATGCCTATGTAGTTGATTTCAGGATGTCTTTTTGCCTGTTCCATAATGAACTGGCCCTTTCCCATGCCTATCTCTATATAGAGGGGCTGCTTCTTAGGAAATACATCAGGAATATGATCCTTTATCTCCGGAGTAAGGGAAATTACATGTATTGAATTGGCTACCGCTTCCTCGGCGCCCTTAATATGCTTTAATCTCATAATTACCTCCTAGGCTAACAACTATAATACAAGGTTTGATATTTACTTGCAAGTAGATGGGTACCATAATATACTATATTAAGGGTGAAACCCGGAAAAGGTAGAATATATGAAAAAAAGAATAATTGCGGGACTTATTATGGCTGTGATGGTCATATCACTAGTAAGTCCAGGGATTTCGGCATATGCTGAGGAAGAGGAAGAGACTTCGGAGGTATACTGGCCCAAGGGTCCGTCTGTGGAATCCAAGTCCGCCATTATTATGGAGGCTAACACGGGAACAATTCTCTATGAAAAGAACATTCATGACCAGCATTATCCTGCCAGTATTACCAAGATATTAACCACATTACTCGCAGTCGAGAACTGTGATCTGTCTGATACAGTTGTTTTCTCATATGACGCTGTATACAAGACAGAGGGTACACTGATAGCGAGAGATGTGGATGAGGAAATGTCTCTTGAGGACACCCTCTATGCGGTAATGTTAGGTTCTGCCAATGAATGTGCTTATGCAACCGCAGAGCATGTGGCAGAGAAGTTTGGTGGAGATTATAATACCTTCATCGACATGATGAATGAACGTGCTAAAGAGATAGGATGTGTGGACAGTCATTTTGCCAATCCTCACGGACTACCGGACAAAGACCACTACACTTCAGCCTACGATATGGCTCTGATTGCAAGGACAGCGATTCAGAATGAGAAGTTTAAGACCATATGCGGTACCAAGAAGTATGTCATTCCAACAACTAACAAGCATGATGAAGTCCTTTATATAGTAAATCACAATGCAATGCTTAATTACTATAAGACGGGAATATATGTGTATGAGTACTGTATTGGTGGAAAGACTGGTTATACAACAGTAGCCAACCATACCCTTGTAACCTACGCAGAGAAGGACGGAATGCTCCTGATATGCGTGGTTATGGATACAGGCTATGATGCCCAGTATAGGGACACAAGAAAACTATTTGATTATTATTTCGATAATTACGACATGTACCGCGTAGCGGATTACGAGAGTGATTATGACTTCGAGTCCATAGCTGAAAACATTGTTTTCTCAAATGCTGAACCCTATATGGAGATAGATAATGAGGCAATGGTGATACTTCCTAAGACTGCAGAGTTTGATGATGTGACTAAGAAGCTTGAGCTTTCGTCAGAGGAAGAGGATGTAGTTGCCACCATTAAATACAGCTACGGTGAAAAAGACATAGGAACAGCAGACATAGTATTAACTAATGGTACTGTTGAGGCCTTTGAATTTGGAAATGCTGCTGCCGAAAAGGAAATGGCAGAGGGAGACACAGTAATTGAGTTAAATTGGGTTAAGATATTACTGATAGTTCTTCTGATTATCCTTCTTATTGGTCTTGCCTTCTTAATCAGATATCTTTATATTAATCAGAACATCATCAGATATCAGATTAGAATGAGGAAGCGCAAGAAGAAAGAAGGAATCAGCTTCTCAGGCAAAAGGATTAGACGTAAGAGGCTAAAGAAGCGTAAGGATCTCTACAAGAAAAAGGTGAAAAACCGAGAAAACTAGAGGGATTTCACAATTTAGACACGAATTTAGACATAATAATTTAAAAACGACAGAATCTATATTAGATTCTGTCGTTTTATATATAACCGGACATATCAAAAATAAGGCTAAATTGTCAGACAATTAGGCAAAGCCTTGAAACAGGCTACATCAGGCTGTTTAAGAGTATTTCTAAGTTGTTCTTTTGCCTGGTGTAAAATAGGATTCCGTCGGCAGTTTCGAGAACTGTCTCGTATTTGTCCTTCAGGGTGAGGCATTTAAGAATAAGCTTCATTAAGTAGCTGACATCCTCCGGTCTACAATGAAGGAGCAGAGGTTCACAGTCAGACAGATCGCCAATGGAAGCCTCGGATCTTTTTAGGAAGTAGGACAGGTCCTTCTCCTCTTCTAACTGCTCGTTAGTTTTATTAATAATTAGGAAGCCGTTTTCATCCTTTGGAAGGTCCATAGCCTTTATTGCTCTCTGTACCTGTTTGGTGAGTGCTTCGCCTGCAGGGTAGAGGGACTCGAAATAAGACATAAAATGTGAGGCATTCTTAAAATGGGTATTCTTTCCTGTAGTGAGAACCTCAGTTACCAGAATACGTTTGATAACAGCCTCGCATTCCTTTCTTGATGGGTTTCTTCTAAGAGAATCAGTTCTTCCTGTATCCATAATTCCTCCTATTAGACAATAATCAATGTCGTAACTATATTATATCAGGGATAAGGGACATAGACAAGGACAAATAGACATAATATGGACATATTTTTAGGACATATAAGGGGTATATTTTGCCTGAAAAGAAGAGCTATATTTCTTGACCATAGGTCCGTTGAGGCCTTATAATCCAAATTAGTTACCACAAAAACAAACATGGAGCGGAAAGTTATGACAAGAAAAGAAATAGAGAAAAATAAGAAGGAAAGGATACTTGAAGCCATAAAAAAGCATTCTGGAATTCTTAAGACTTCTGAGTTATATGAGGAATGTAACTTAAGCTACAGAGACTTAGACAGCTTTGTTAAGAAGGGTTTTCTTCACAGGGTTAAGAACGGTTATTATTCCTTGCAGGAT
Organism: Lachnospiraceae bacterium; assembly: GCA_045627425.1. Taxonomy (GTDB): domain Bacteria; phylum Bacillota; class Clostridia; order Lachnospirales; family Lachnospiraceae; genus XBB1006. Next base: position 42,668 of record JAZQNS010000003.1, read on the forward strand.
GACAATGGTCCGGAGGAGCTTCGCGTAAAGACCCTTTTCCCGGATGGAGTGCTGTGCATGGAATCAGCCCTTTACGGATATGGATATATAAAGGAGCGTCCTTTTGCCTGGAAGATAGCTATAGATAAGAATACCTCCAAGTCCCGCTTCTTACTGGATGTTCCCGTGGTAGTTCCTTATTACACAGAGGATAGAGTTCTGGCCATAGGAGTTGGTGAGGTTACCATAAATGGCGTGACCATGAGAGCCTACGACAGGGACAGACTAATATGCGATGTTCTGAAATACGAGCACAAAATGGACAGAAATGATTATAAGGATGCCTTAAGAGGCTATATTAATGATCCGAATAAGAACATCGACCACTTAATGATATATGCCAAGGAGAGAAAGGTTCTTTCCAAGGTTCAGAATACAATAGGAGTTTGGTTATAATGAAGCAGCCTTTACAGGTAAGACTAATACAGGAAAAATCAAAACGCCTTAAGGTTCCATATCAGAACCTCTTAACGGCTGCTGCCAAGGAATGGATACTTGAACAGTTATCTCTTCTTCCTGAGGAATATGACTACAGATTAATGAGAACCTCCCTGTTAAATAGAAACCATTATCAGGTTCATGTTAGCAGGGATCTCTACATTCAGCTGATAAGTCCCATGAGAATGACAGCTGAGGAGCTAATGGACAAGCTGTCCCTCACAGATTATCAGCTCCTAGGTCCATGGGAACTCCTGATTAATGTTCCAATGGACAAGCTCAAGATTCCCATTCATATGGTTATCAACAAGGATATTCCCAGACAAAATAAAAGGGAGAAGATTGCCATTCCTCTTCTATACGAGAACGACAAGGTAGTTGAGCTTGCCGGCTACAGTTCAGAGGAGGAGCTCTGCATCCTCTTTACAGAATTTGTGGAATACCAAGGACTTTACAGTGACATGGAAGCCCTTGAAGCAATTTATCAGACCCTGATTACAAGACACCTTGAGGGAAGATATGCCTCCCTTAGCTTAGATGCAGACCCAGCCAGAGCGGAGAGGGCCTTAGACAGCCTTTCTTCTCAGGCAATGAAGAGTCGATTTAAGGGTTACCTTAGGGCAGGCAAAAGAAAAGAGCCTGATATTCAGGAAGTGGAAAAGGCAATTCGCGCCTTTTTCGGCCCAATCATAAAAATGAAGGCCAAGGATGAGATTTTCTTAGGAGACTGGATTCCAGATTTAAAGAGGTATTTATAATGAGCCTATACGATGAATTAGAAAGGCTATCCGGGTCCGACATTTATCCCTTTCATATGCCGGGTCACAAGAGACAGATTAAGAAAGTGCTTAATCCCTATAGTCTGGATATAACAGAGATAGATAATTTTGATAACCTTCACAATCCTGAGGGAGTAATCAAGGATATTGAAGATAAATGGGCTGAGGCCTACAAGGCAAAAAGAGCCCATATAATGGTTAATGGATCTACGGGGGGAATCCTTGCAGGAATCCATGCCCTGACAAAGAAGGGTGACCATGTACTGATGGCAAGAAACTCACACAAGGCGGTTTACCACGGGGCTATGTTAAGGGATCTAAAAGTAACTTACCTTATGCCAGAGCTTTTGCCTGAAGGGATTAACGGAAGCATCAGAGCAGCAGATGTAGAAAGAGCTTTAACAGAGAATCCCGACATCAGTCTGGTTTTAATCACAAGCCCAAGCTATGATGGAGTCTGGTCTGATCTAAATAAAATTAAGGAAATCTGCCTTAACCATAAGGCATTTCTTTTAGTTGACTGTGCCCACGGTGCTCACTACGGATTAAGCAGTCTTTACAGTGAGAATCTGGCAGTAAAATACGGTGACATCACAATTATGTCCCTTCATAAAACTCTGGTTAGTCCAACCCAGACAGCAATTATGACAGTAAACACCGATAGGGTTTCAGATGACAGGGTGAGGGCAGCCCTTGCTATCTATGAGACAAGTTCCCCATCCTACCTCTTTATGGCAGCCATGGAGAAAGCCCTTGATTATGTGGGTTTACAGGCAAAAAACCTGTGGGAGGACTACGGAAAAAAGCTTGACCTTTTCTATAGTGAAACCAGTCACCTTGAAAAGCTGTCAGTAATGGATGCAGATAGAAGAGATGGCCTCTTTATGAAGGACCCATCAAAGATTATCATATTTACCAATGGATATTTATCAGGCCAGGAGCTTATGGACAGGTTAA
>JAZQNS010000004.1:0-8700 GCA_045627425.1 Lachnospiraceae bacterium
CTTTGTGTCACTGATAATGTTAGGCCATACTTTTAATAACGGCTTAAAAGGAGTTTATTGGTATCCGACAGATGGAATCGCAATTGATTTCTTTCTTTATGGTAAAATGATAGCAATTATTGCCATTGCTGTTATAATGCTTATCTTTATACTGATCTCAGTATTGGGCGGTATAAAGCTTGACAGATTTGGAACCAAAGATAAAATACAGTGGCTCCCGCTGGCGGCATATGTTTTATTAAGCCTTATTGCCAGCTTTACAGCAGACTACAAGGATTTTGCCCTAAAGGGCGGCACAGACCAGTTTGAGTCAGTGTTTGTAATAGTTGGCTATGCTGTAATTGCGTTTTACACATATCTTTTTGTCAGGAGCAAAAATCAGGAGAAGCTTTTCCTTAGGGGAATAAGCATAGTGATTGGAATTGTTGCTTTTATCGGTACATTGCAGGCCTTTGGAATTGATTTTATTGGAACAGCAGGCTTTCTTAAGTTTGTTTCCTTTGGAGTTGATGTTGGAGCAACAAGAAACTTTGACCTATATCGAAGCTTCTCAACCCTGTATAACCCTAACTATTTAGGTGTATATGCTGCTTTCCTTTTGCCTTTGGAAATCTGCCTTCTAATTGGGGAGAAGGAAATTAAGGATAAGATTTTATATGGAATCGTTGCAGTGTTTTTGATTGTGTCCCTTTACGGAAGTCAGTCGAGAACTGCCATAGCTGTTGAAATAGTACCGGCAATAATAATGATACTGGTTTACAGAAAGACTATTTTCAAGAATAAAAAAATAGTTTTTGCCGGCGTAGCGGTTGTTGGTATCTTATTAGCAGTGCTTATATGGAAGAAGGGGCCAGCTTTATCAAATAAGTTATCACAGTTTTTTGCCTCAGATGCCACTTACAAGAGTGACGTTGAGGGCCTTGTGACCGGAGAAGACAATGTGGCTATTAAATATGGTGGAGAGTGGTACTATCTTTCCTGTAAAGAAGGTGCTATTGAAGAGGCTGTAAGTCTTCTTGATGCAGATGGGAATGACATTTCACTCGAGAGAGACCAGAATGTCTTTACTATTAAGTCCGGCAAAATGGAGGGCTTAGAAATTACGGTAGGTAAGCTTACTGATGATTATTTCGGAGCAGTTATCTATTTTGGAGAGGAAGGATTCGCCTTCGTAAATATTGAGGGAGAGGGATACGTGTATCTGGCAGATGCTAATAATTATTCCAAGATTGATTCTGAAAGCGTTCCACGTTCTAACCTCTTTAATGGCCGGGAGAATATGTTATCAGGACGAGGTTATATCTGGTCAAGAACGCTTCCTCTTTTGAAAGACTATCTCATTATTGGAGCAGGTCAGGATAACTTTATTATGGCCTTCCCTAATTATGACATTATAGGAAAGAGAAACGGTGGCTTTAACGGAACTATTATAACAAGACCACACTGCCTGTATCTTCAGACAGCGGTTCAGTCAGGTCTTCTGGCAATGCTGCTTTGCCTTTTTGCCTGGGTTTACTACTTAGTGAAGGCATTGAAAAAGAACCTTAGTTCAAAAGACGGCGAAGTCGATCATGTGGGTCTTGGAATAATGCTTGCTATGGTTGTGTATGGAATTGTGGGATTATTAAACGATTCTTCTGTATGCGTGGCGGCTACTTTCTGGATGCTCTTTGGCTATGGAGTTAGAAAGAACAAAGAAAGAATAGAAAAGGCTTAAGTCACATTTCTATATTCTGTTAGGAGAAATAAATCACAAATGAATGAAAGCAAAGTTGCAGTGATTATTCCTGTTTACAAAGTAGAGAATTACATAATTGAGTCTGTGGAATCGGTTATTAACCAGGATTATAGTAACCTGGATATTATCCTTGTGGACGATGGGTCACCAGACCAGTGTCCTGCGATTTGTGATAGATTCGCAAGTCAGTATGAAAATGTAAAGGCAATACATAAGGACAATGGAGGATTATCTTCCGCAAGAAATATGGGACTTAGTAGCCTTTCGGAGGATGTTGAGTATGTATTGTTTCTCGATTCTGATGACAAGCTTGAGCGGGGAGCAATTAAGGGAATGGTGCAAGCGGCCATTTCAGAAGATGCAGATGTTGTGATTCCATATAAGTATATAAATCAGAATGAGAATGGAAAAATCGTACACCGTTGTCATTTCAGAGCATCGGATTTCACTGAAAGTCCAATAGAATTTGCATTGAATATCATACTTGAGAAGAAGAGGGCTTGGAGAGCGACAGGACTTCTATACTCATATAAAGTTATTAAGGAAAATGACATTAGGTTCCCAATAGGTATTACTGGGGAAGACTTGGCTTTCAATTTGGAGGTTATGTCTTGTTCTAAGAAACTTGAATTATATAAAAAGGAAACGCTTATTTGCAATAGGCGGAGAGACAGTATAACCCACACTTTTCAACCAGAATTTGAGAGAAATATATGGTTGTATGACAAAACAGCAAGAGAGTTTCTAGAAAAAACAGGAAAGACTGATAGAGAGTATCAAAAAAAAGCTGATGCAATGCTTGCGGGATGTATTGTTCTATATGCCTTTGATATTATGTCTCATAAGAACAAAGGTATGAATTATGCCGAAAAACGCGCTAAGGCTATGAGACTCTTAAATGATCCTAATGGGAGAAATACTATTAGAGATAACAACAAACCACCTTATTTTGATGCTGCTATTAAGAGATTCGGAGTGGGGATTGTATATTTTATGCTAAGAAAACACTGGGATTCATTGGCCTTAGCATTGATGTCTTTTATTTAATGTATAGGATATAGGAGAATATGTTACCTTTATTTGTCACTGTAGATACAGAGGGAGATAACGGCTGGGATAGACCTAGAGTTATTACAACCGAAAATGCAAATGGATTAAGCCGCTTTCAGTCTCAGTGTGAAAAGTATGGTATTAAGCCGGTATATTTAATGAGTCATGAAATGGCAGTTGAACCATTGGCGGTGAGCACCCTCAAAGGAAAAAACCATAAAGGACTCTGTGAGATAGGAATGCATATGCATCCATGGACTGCATTGCCATCATTTGATTTGACGGGTGATGATTTCAAGAATCTACCATTTGTAACCGAATACCCAGAGAATGTAATTAGAAATAAAGTAGCTACTCTTACAGAAGAGTTGGAAAATTATTTCGAGGAGAATATTATATCCCACAGGGCGGGGAGATGGGTTACCAGCAAAGAGTATCTTGGAATTCTATTGGAAAATGGATACAAGGTCGATTGCAGTTATACACCACTTTTTGATTGGACTTGCTCAATAGGGGATCCCTTTGGACATGGAGGGAACGATTATAGAAAGGTTGATAAGAATATAGGTTTTATTGAGGTTGCCGGTGGAGAATTGCTTGAAATTCCATTGACGACAAGAAAAAATCCGACTTTTGATAAACGTATAATAGACTCTTTTCTTAAGAATAGCCCTGCGTCAGTAAAAAAAACAAAAGTCTTTAATTATGTGAGTGGTAGAAAAACTATAATGCTTAGACCTGACAGACGAAGAAAAAAAGAGCAACTATTCTTGATTGATGAATTAAAGAATGACAGGAGTATCAGCCATGTTGAGTTGATTATTCATTCCTCTGAGGTGTATAAGGGAACATGCCCACATTGTAAGACTGATAGTGACGTAGATAGCCTATATAGTCTTATGGATACTATGTTTAAACACCTTGTGGAATTTTGTCAGCCAATGACTTTTAAGGAATACTTAAAAAATAAATGAGGATATAATGCCAGCAATTACAGTATTTACACCAGTATATAACAGAAGCAGAACACTGAATAGATTATACGAATCTCTTAAAAGGCAGTCTTTTAAAGATTTTGAATGGTTGATAGTGGATGATGGTTCAACAGACAATTCGGTGGAGTTAATTAAAGAGTTTATCAACGAAAAGTCTTTGAATATAGAGCTTACTGTTAATAGTCATGGCGGAAAGCATCGAGCGGTTAATACAGGACTTTCGTTAGCAAAAGGACGCTTGTTCTTTTTTATGGATTCCGATGATTATTTGACAGATGATGCATTGGAAAAGATAATTCAGTGGGAAAAGATGACCAGCGACAATATGTGTGCAGGCATATGCGGTCGAATGTCAACTCCAGACGGAAGACTAATAGGAAAGAAAGTAAAAAAACCATTCTGGTATATGGGGATAGATAGGATGATAAAAAAGGGCATTGCTTGCGACCACGCAGATGCTTTGTATACAGATATATTCAGAAACTATATGTATCCAGAAATTGAGGGAGAATATCACATTGCTCCAGGAGTGCCATATATGAGGATGGCTATGGATGGCTATAAATTGCTTATGGTGAATGAAGCTATTTATGTGGCAGATTATCAGGAAGATGGCCTGACTGCCATGGGCGACAAGAAGATATTTGATAACTACAAGGGCTATACGCTCAGAAGTAAAGAATTAATGAGATGTGATGTTGGGTATAAGAGAAAGCTGGAGGTACTGGCAAAATACTCATATATCACGGTTGTTATGAATAAGGGAATTAGGGAAATAAAAGATGGTCTAGAGGTGTCAAATATTTCTGCATTCCTGGGCTATGTAATGGGACAAATACTAAAAAGTATTAAATCAGAAGACAGACAGTAATGGCACTAAACAGAACAAAAGCTACAAAAAACAATCTAATAGTATCGGTAATAACGAACGTATTCATTATTTTATTTCAGTTTATTACAAGAACGGTGCTTGTATATATTATGGGCAACGAATATGTCGGATTATCGGGTTTATTTTCCTCAATACTTGAGGTACTAAATATGGCTGATTTAGGCCTTTCAAGCGCAGTTTTGTTTTATATGTATGGTTACATAGTAGACAATAAAACTGATGAAATAAATGCAATTCTAAGGGAGTTAAAGATTTTTTATACCAAGGTCGGACTAGCAATTCTAACTGCAGGTTCTATGGTTACACCTTTCTTGAATTACCTGATAAAAGATAATCCGCCATCCGATATTAATGTATATTTTATTTACTTATTATATTTGCTTGATATAGCGGTTGGATATTTTGTTTTTCCAGAACAACAGACGGTATTAATTGCTAATCAGCGGGTTGATCTGGTTAAAGCCATACATTTAATTGTAAACTCCATAAAACTGGCTTTACAGGTTTTGTTTATAGTTGCCTTCAGAAATTATTATTTATTTGCGGTAGCATCCATTATGTCCAATGTGGTGGGAAATCTGATTACCAAACTTGTTAGTAGAAGACTGTATTCGGATTATCAACCTAAAGGAAAAATAGATGACGAGTTAAAAACTGATCTATATAAGAGAACAAAGGGACTTTTTATTGGAAATGTATCAAATGTAACCAGAAATTCATTTGATTCAATAATAATTTCTTCTTTTATCGGAATTGGCGCAGTTGGAATTTATAATAACTATTTTTTGATTTTCTCGGGATTATACACTTTCATAAATTATATTCCTTATGCAATGAGACCTAGTGTAGGTAACAGTATCGCAGTGGAAAACGTTGAAAAGAACTATAAAGATTTGAGAAAATTTCAGCTGATATATGGTCTTTTGGTGGGCATTTGCTCATGCTGTATGATTGCCCTATATCAGCCATTTATGAGGCTTTGGCTCGGTGAGAAGTACCTAATGTCAAATGTTGCCGCATATAGTCTTGGTCTTTATTTTTATTTAGCAATGATATGCGGGGTTGTAAATCTTTATCTTTCTGGTTTTGGCCTCTGGGACAAACTAAACAAGATGTATTTAGTTGAAGCAGTGTCTAATCTGCTTCTTAACATAATTCTGTGTAAAAGATATGGGGTCGAAGGAGTTATTTTTGCTACCATCATTACCTTGCTGTTTTTAAGAGTAATCCCAATGGTTGTGGTAACCTTTAAGTATTACTTTAAAGTGGATAGAAGTGGTTTTGCCGTTTTTATGATTAGGGATTTTGTTGTCTTTTTAGTAATGACAGTAATCTCGTTAAAAATTGTAAGCATGGTGAGTGTTAATAGCATTGGCAGATTCATTATTTGTGGTCTTTTGGTTTCATTAGCATACGTTATTGCAGAAATGGTTCTATTTGGTAGGACAGAAGAGGCTAAAAGTCTTGCAAAACTGGCGAAAAGATTATGCGGGAGAGAATAGTGGAAGAAAAGAATTGTTGTTTACATATCATTCCGAGAGATAAGTTTACTAATAATCTTATAAGCTTTATTCTTGTTAATTTTCCTGAGATTAATAACCGTTTTATTGTTATTGATGAAGGAAATGAGGAGTTCTCAATAACAGAAAACAATTATGTTAAAATGCTATCTTCGATGTCTGATTCGGGTGTTAGGGACAGAATAGAAAACGCAGGGGTAATTGTTCTTCATAGTTTTAGCATTAAGTTCTCATTAAAATACTTGAAAGCTAAAAGGAATTTGGGTAAAACCTGTTGGATAATATGGGGGAGTGATTTATATGACTACAGAAACAGGTTTGGTAGCATTAAGGGTTATGTAAAGGTACTTCTTAGAAAGTTCTTTTATAACCAGCTTGGATATGTGGGGTACTTTGCAAAAGATGATTACTACAATCTAAAGAAGTGGTATTCCTTCAAAGGGAAGGCAATAGAGGTTCTATATCCTTCTACTGCGGATTATAGCTATCTTGCCTCTATAGAAAATACTAAGAAGGATGAAGTAACCCGAATTCTGGTTGGAAACAACCCGACGGAGACAAACTATCATATTGATATTCTTAAGGGTCTTTTGCCTTATGCAAATGAGGATATCGAACTATATACAGTTTTATCTTACGGAGATAACCTAGAGTATCAGAAAGAAGTTATAAGCTACGGAGAGAGAAATTTCGGTAGTAAGTTTAAAGCAATTAGAAAAATGATGGGACCGGAAGAATATGCCAGGTTCCTGTCTGGCATAGATGTTTTTGTTATGTATACAGACAGGCAACAGGGACTTGGAACAATCGACATTGCAGTGTATTTAGGGGTAAAGCTTTTGCTTAGAAAAGATGCCCCTCTCTATAACCATTATGTTATAAATCAGGGGTATAAGTTTGGAACCTTTGATGCGGATAACAAAATGGATTTTGAGAATTTTTGCCTATATAAACAAGAAGATGAAGATTACAACAAAGCTAGAATTGCGGAGAATCTAAATGGAAGTAGGCTTGTCACTATTTGGACAAAAGCCTTTAAAGAACTAGGACTTTAAACAGGAGAAAGATTTGATGAATAGTGTTGAACTGGCCAATTTAGTTAGAAGAGACTGTATAGAAGTGTCTCATAAATGCAAGATGTCGCATTTGGGATCAGCTTTGTCAGTGGTTGATATTTTGGCAGTACTATATTCGAAATTCATATTTGCAGACGGGCTTGACAAGCCTTGCAGGTTAATTCTTTCAAAGGGGCACGCAAGCACAGCATTATATTCTGTGTTATCTAGGTTGCAGCTACTTGACAGGGATCTTTTGATGGAACAGGGAAAGGACGGAGCACTTCTATCCTCACATGTGGAGGCAAAATGCCCGCACATTGATTATTCTACTGGTTCATTGGGCCATGGATTATCAGTTGCGATAGGAATGGCCTTGGTTAAGAAACAGAAGCAGGATCAGAAAAAGGTCTATTGCATTCTTGGTGACGGAGAGTGCAATGAAGGTTCAGTATGGGAAGCTTTTATATTCGCAGGTCACCATAAACTGGATAATTTGGTTGTAATAATAGATGCTAATAAAATGCAGGCCATGGGACACACTAAAGATATTCTTGAATTGTCAGGATTGGAAAAAGCATTGGAGAATTTAGGCTTCGAGTCAATCTCGGTTTCAGGACATGATCATTATGAACTATGTGAGGCGATTGGCAGAAAGACTTGTGGAAAGCCAAGAGCAATTATTGCAAATACCATTAAGGGCTATCCTATTTCCTTTATGGAAGATAATATAGTGTGGCACTATAGATGTCCTGATGACAATGAATATGAGATGGCACTTAGAGAGTTAGATAGATTAGAGGCAGAAGCTTAGTATGAGAAATACTTTTGTTAATTGTCTGGTCAGTGAGGCCAGAAAGAATAGTAATCTGACCTTGCTTACAGGAGATTTGGGTTTTGGAGTATTAGACCCTTTCTCTAATGAGTTTGGTGAGCGATTCATTAATGTTGGAATTGCAGAACAAAATATGATGGGAATAGCGGCTGGGATGGCGCTTGAGGGCAGAAAAGTGTTTGCATATTCAATCTCAAACTTTCCTAGCATGCGGTGTTTAGAACAGATAAGAAATGATGTCTGTTACAATAATCTTGATGTAAAGATTGTCACAATTGGTGCAGGATACTCATATGGAAATTTAGGAGGCACCCATCATGCAATTGAAGACATTTCAGTGTTAAGAGGAATACCTAATCTTGGCATTATTTCTCCAGCAGATGCATATGAAATGAGGGAAGTAATGCGGGCAGTTTCTAACATTGCTTCACCATGTTATATGCGCTTGGGCAGAGGTAATGAGGAGAGTATAACAAGACAAGAGAAGAGCTATAAGTATGGAGAAATTTTTGATGTTGTTTCCGACTGTTTAGACGACCCAGAAGTAGTGTTACTGTCTACTGGTACTATTCTCACAGAAGTCTATGAAGCCCATCTTAGACTTATGGAAATGGG
>JAZQNS010000005.1:0-13369 GCA_045627425.1 Lachnospiraceae bacterium
AAGTCAATGCCGGCTTCCTTACAGGCATCGGACATTTCAAGGAGGCCGCCCACAGAAGCGTGATCAGTAAGAGACATTGCCTTTAAGCCAATACGTTTTCCATAGTCCACAATCTCTGAAGGGCTACTGGTTCCGTCAGAATATATTGAATGTATATGTAAATCCATTGCGTTATCCATAATTAATCCTCCTATACATATTTTATGAAATGTGATATTCTTAAACAAGCGAAAAATAGTAATAAATATAACAAAATACTTGTTGACACCTATATTTTGATATGATATTATAATCGAGTTGAAAAACCAAGCAGAGTTCCACTCTCACCTTAGCACGAGTAAGTGACTAAGCGTTCATAAGATTGATTATTAATGGTCTTTTTATGTGATAAGTGGATAGCTTTGCTAGCCACTATTTTTTTGCAACTTTTACTAACGGAGGGACCAAATCATAGCTGATTTAATGACAAACGAACAGATTCGTTGTAAAGAGGTTCGTTTAATTGGAGAGAACGGTGAACAGTTAGGAATTTTTCCTACAAAGGACGCCATGCAGATGGCAGAGGAGGCAGAACTTGATCTTGTTATGATCAGTCCAAAAGCCGAGCCACCAGTATGTCGTATTGTTGATTACGGCAGATTCAAGTATGAGCAGCTTCGTAGAGAAAAGGAAGCTAAGAAGAAGCAGAAAACTGTGGAATTAAAAGAGATTCGTATGTCACCAAACATTGACACCAATGATATGAATACGAAGATCAATGCTGCCAGAAAGTTTATTGGCAAGGGAGATAGAGTTAAGATTACACTTCGCTTCCGCGGACGTGAGATGTCTCACATGCAGCAGAGCAAGTACATCTTAGATGATTTTGCAACAGCTCTTGAAGATATAGCAACTGTTGCTAAGCCTGCCAAGGTTGAAGGTAGAAGCATTTCCATAGTGCTGGCAAAGAAAAACTAAGTACAAGTTTTAAGGAGGACATTTATTATGCCAAAGATGAAGACAAAAAAAGCCGCTGCAAAGCGTTTCAAGTTAACAGGTAACGGCAAGTTAAAGAGAAACAAGGCGTTCAAGAGCCATATCTTAACAAAGAAGACAACAAAGAGAAAGAGAAACTTAAGAAAGGCTACTACTTGTGACCACGCTAATCTTAAGACAATGAAGAAGATTTTACCATATTTATAAGTAGAAGTCGTAGTAATTAAGGAGGAAATATCATGGCAAGAATTAAAGGCGGATTGAACGCAAAGAAGAAGCATAATAGAGTATTAAAGTTAGCAAAGGGATACAGAGGAGCTCGTTCCAAGCAGTATCGTGTTGCTAAGCAGTCTGTAATGAGAGCACTCACAAGCTCCTACGCAGGAAGAAAGCAGAAGAAGAGACAGTTCAGACAGCTCTGGATCGCTCGTATTAACGCAGCAGCTAGACTTAACGGACTTTCCTATAGCAAGTTTATGTATGGCTTAAAGCTTGCAGGTGTTGATATGAACCGCAAGATGTTAGCTGAGTTAGCAGTTAACGATGCTGAGGGATTCGCAACATTAGCTGAGCTTGCAAAGTCTAAATTAGCTTAGTAAATAAAAAAAGTAGTTTTTCGAAAAAAAGTGCTTGCAATATGTTCTGATTTTTGGTAAACTACTTTTTGTTGAGGCCCGATGGTCAAGAGGTTAAGACGCCGCCCTCTCAAGGCGGAATCACGGGTTCGATTCCCGTTCGGGCTGCTAGAAAGCTGTGGATTATTCCACAGCTTTTTGCTTGTTTAATGCATATATGTCTAAAAGCATGTATTTGCATTAAAGGCACTCATGTGATATATTAATTATGTTACATAATTGTTTAGTTGAGAGTGGGCGTGAGTCCACTCTCAAATTATTATTAAGGCCTGAATATTATAGAATTGGAGGTTATATGTCGAAAAGAGAAGACATTGAAAGACGTGCCGAAGAGATGCTTCTTCCTATTTGTTCAAAACATAATTTTGAACTTGTTGACGTTGAGTATGTAAAAGAAGGCAGCGATTATTATCTTCGAGCTTATATTGATAAGGAAAGTGGCATAATGGTTGACGATTGCGAGATTGTAAGTCGTACCTTTAGCGACCTGCTTGATGAAAAGGATTTTATTGATGGCTCATATATCCTTGAGGTTTCTTCTCCAGGACTTGGAAGACCTCTCAAAAAAGAGAAAGATTACATAAGAAGTATGGGCAAGGAAATTGAAATTAGAACCTACAAGGCCGTTAATAAAGAAAAGACATTTTTTGGACTACTTAAGTCATATGACTCTGACAGCGTGACTATTGAATGCGAAGATGGTGATATGACTTTTGATAAAAGCAATATAGCCCTAATTAGACTGGCATTTGATTTTTAGACAATTTAAGGAGGATTTATTAGATGAAAGAAAACGAATTACTATTAGCCTTAACAATGCTTGAGAAGGAGAAGAACATCTCCAAGGAAGTGTTACTCGAGGCTATAGAGACTGCCCTTGTAATGGCATGCAAGAATCAGTATGGTTCCGCGGATAATGTTGAAGTTACAATGGACAGAGACACATGCGATTACCATGTATATCTTAAGAAAACTGTTGTAAAGGATGTTACAGATCCTGTAATGGAGATTTCTCTTGAGAAGGCTCAGGAGTTAAGCTCCAGCTATAGCGAAGGTGACCTTGTTAACATCGAGATTAAGAGTCAGGAGTTTGGACGTATCGTTACTCAGACTGCAAAGAATACTATATTACAGAAGATCCGTGAGGAAGAGAGAAAATCTCAGTACGAAGAGTATGCAACAAAACAGCACGAAGTAGTAACTGGCGTTATTCAGCGTTTCGCAGGCAAAAATGCCAAGGTTAATCTTGGCAGAATTGATGCAACTCTTACAGAAAATGAAATGATTAAGGGCGAGTTCCTTCAGCCAACAGACCGTATTAAGGTTTATGTTCTTGAGGTTAAATCTGGTTCCAAGGGACCTCAGGTATTAGTTTCCAGAACTCATCCAGAATTAGTTAAGAAGCTCTTCGAGGAAGAGGTTACTGAAGTAAGAGAAGGTATTGTTGAAATCAAGAATATTGCAAGAGAAGCTGGTTCAAGAACCAAGATTGCTGTTTACAGTAATGATGATGATGTTGATGCAGTTGGTGCATGCGTTGGTCTCAACGGTTCAAGAGTTAATGCAATTGTTGAAGAACTTCACGATGAGAAGATCGATATTATCAACTGGAACGAGAACCCAGCTATTCTTATTGAGAATGCTCTTTCTCCAGCTAAGGTTATTTCAGTTATTGCAGATGCTGATGAGAAGTCAGCAAAGGTTATTGTTCCAGACTATCAGTTATCTTTAGCTATTGGAAGCAAGGGACAGAATGCACGTCTTGCAGCAAGACTTACAGGCTTCAAAATCGATATTAAGAGCGAGACTCAGGCGAGAGAAGCCGGTGATATCTTCGACTTTGATGAGTACGATGAAGAGTACTACGATGAAGATGGCCAGTATTATGATGAAGATGGTTATTACGATGAGGATGGCCAGTATTATGACAATGAAGAGTATTATGATGACGAGGATGGTGAGTCTTCAGATACTTTCGTAGAGGATGAAACAGAAGAAAACTAGTATGAGTGATAAGAAGATTCCTAATCGTAGCTGCATATCCTGCAGGAAGGTTCAGAACCCGGATGTAATGTTCAGGGTAGCCATGAATAAGGATGGCAATTTTGCCTTGGATAAGGATAAGAATAAGAAGAATCCTGGTAGGGGAGCGTATTTATGCAAAAACATAAAATGCATAAATACTATGAATAAAAAGCATTCCCTTGACAGGGCTTTTAAGACAAAACTTCCTGATGTTGTTTACGATGATCTTTCAAAGGAGATGAGTGACTTAATTGCAGAGTAAAGTTTTAAACCTGCTTGGAATAGCAATGAAAGCCGGTAAAATCGTCAGTGGCGAGTTTATGACAGACAATGCTATTAAAACAGGAATGGCTGAGATGGTAATTTTAGCCAGTGATTGTTCGGATAATACTAAAAAGAAGTTTCGTAATTCTTGTGAATTCTATGAGATTCCATATGTTGAATATGGAGACAAGGATTCACTTGGACATTGTATAGGCAAGGAATTTAGGGCATGCCTGGCAGTGACTGATTACGGATTTGCATCTTCCTTGAAGAAGGAATTAGAAAAAGACGGAGGTATCAATTAGTGGGAAAAATTAAAGTCCATGAGCTCGCTAAAGAGCTTGAATTAAATAGTAAAGATGTCGTTAGCTACTTACAGGGCAAAAGTCTCGATGTTAAGAGCCATATGTCCTCAGTGGAAGATGATGTTGCCAATGATGTAAGATCACATTTTGGCAAAAAAGCTGAGCCTGCAAAGAAGGCTCCAGAAACTGAAGTAAAAGCTGCTGAGGCTGCTAAACCTTCTCAGACACCAAAGACTTCCGAGGATGGTAAGAAGGAAGAGCATAAGAAGAAAACTATAGCAGCAGTTTATAATCCACAGTTTAGCAAAAACCCAAGTATCAGAAATGGTCAGAGAAAAACCATGAATGGTGCAGGTGGTGAAAGACGCCCTAGACCAAATGGTGAGCATAGTGGAGCAAGTGCTGTTGGTGCAAGAAGACCAAATGGTCCTACAGGTGACAACAGAGTTAATATGGCTAACAGACCACTTATCAAACCAAAGGTACAGCCAACATCTGTTACCAATGAAGAAAAGCGTACCCAGGCTATTAATTCTGAAACAAGAGAGCAGCAGGAAGTTAAGCCTGTAGTTACAGAAAATCGTCCACAGAACACTGAGAGAAGACCTAAGTCAAATGGTGAGAGAAGACCTCAGAATGGTGAAAGACGTCCTCAGGGTGGTGATTTTAGAGGCGAGAGAAAGCCATTTAATCGTGACAATCGTGATGGTGGTGAAAGAAGACCATTTAACCGCGACAATCGTGATGGCGAGAGAAAGCCATTTAACCGTGATAATCGTGATGGTGGTGAAAGAAATGGACAGTTCGACAGAAGAAATAATAATGGTCAGAACCGTTCATTCCAGAAAAATGATGATAGAAACAGAGGCGGCCAGACTTCTGCACCAGCAGCAGAAAATGGACCAAAGAAGGACACAAGACGTGCTACTTCCAAGCCTCAGAAGAACAATAATTATGGAAAGAAGGATCCAAAGAACAAGGAGAACTTCTTCAATTTAGAGAGACAGGAAAAGAAAAAGCATAATAAGCAGCCAAAAACTCAGGAAGAGAAGAATGAGATTAAGACAATTATCATCCCAGAGTCCTTAACAATTAGAGAGTTAGCTGACAAAATGAAGGTTCAGCCAGCTGAGATCGTTAAGAAGCTTTTCTTGCAGGGTAAGGTTGTTACTGTAAATCATGATGTTGATTTTGAGACAGCTGAGGAAATTGCATTAGAGTTTAACTGTATCTGTGAGCAGGAAGTTAAGGTAGATGTAATTGAGGAACTCTTAAAGGAGGAGGAGGAAGACGAAAGCTTAATGTCCTCCCGTCCACCAGTTGTCTGCGTAATGGGTCACGTTGACCACGGTAAAACATCTCTTCTTGATGCTATTCGTGATACTCACGTAATAGACAGAGAAGCAGGCGGTATTACACAGCATATTGGTGCTTCTGTTGTTGAGATTAACGGTCAGAAGATTACCTTCCTTGATACACCAGGACATGAGGCCTTCACTGCAATGCGTATGCGTGGTGCTTCCTCCACAGATATTGCAATTTTAGTTGTAGCTGCAGATGATGGTGTAATGCCACAGACTGTTGAAGCGATTAATCATGCGAAGGCTGCAGGTGTTGAAATAATTGTAGCTATTAATAAGATTGATAAGCCATCTGCAAATATTGATAAGGTTAAGCAGGAATTATCTGAGTATGAATTAATCCCAGAAGATTGGGGTGGATCTACTATTTTCTGCCCAGTATCTGCACATACCCATGAAGGTATTGATAACCTGCTTGAAATGGTATTACTTACTGCAGATGTACTTGAGTTAAAGGCTAATAAGAACAGACTCGCTAGAGGTCTTGTAATTGAGGCTAAGTTAGACAAGGGTCGCGGTGTTGTTGCAACTTTACTGGTTCAGAAGGGAACTCTTCATGCTGGTGATCCAATTGCCTGCGGTTCTTCCTATGGTAAGGTAAGAGCGATGACAACTTCTTCTGGTCAGAGAGTAAAAGAAGCATTGCCATCAACACCTGTTGAGATTATTGGATTAAACGAAGCTCCTATGGCTGGAGATACATTTATGTCCTTTGAGAACGAGAAGGAATCAAGAACTTTTGCCGAGACCTTTATTGCTCAGCATAAGGAAAACCTGGTTGAAGAAACCAAGTCCAAGATGAGTCTCGATGACCTCTTTAGCCAGATTCAGGCAGGCTCCTTAAAGGAACTTGATATTATTGTTAAGGCAGATGTACAGGGTTCAGTTGAGGCTGTTAAGACCTCACTTACTAAGCTTTCCAACGACGAAGTTGTTGTTAAGGTTATTCATGGTGGTGTTGGTGCCATTTCCGAGTCTGATGTTGTACTTGCATCTGCTTCAAATGCTATTATTATCGGATTTAACGTTAAGCCAGACGCTCAGGCTAAGGCTACAGCCGACAGAGAGGGCGTTGATGTTCGTCTCTACAAGGTAATCTACAATGCTATTGAGGATGTTGAGGCTGCCATGAAGGGAATGCTTGATCCAATCTTCGAGGAGCAGATTATCGGTCATGCTGAAATTAGACAGATATTTAAGGCTTCTGGTGTTGGTAACATTGCAGGTTCCTACGTCCTTGACGGTAAATTCGAAAGAGGCTGTTCCGTTCGTGTATTCCGTGATGGAGAGAAGATTCACGAGGGACCACTTGCTTCTCTTAAGAGATTCAAGGACGATGTTAAGGAAGTTAAAGCTGGCTTTGAGTGCGGTTTCGTATTCGATGGATTTAGTGCAATCCAGGAGATGGATACCGTAGAAGCATACAAGATGGTAGAGGTACCTCGTTAATAGGAGATTTATGAGAAAAAACAGCATTAAAAATACAAGGATTAACGAAGAAGTACTCCATGAATTATCTAATATAATTAGAGGTGAGATCAAGGATCCTCGCATTCATCCATTTACATCAGTTGTTGCATGCGAGGTCACCCCTGACCTTAAACAGTGTAAAGCATATATTAGTGTTCTCGGAGATGAAAAGGCTCAGGCAGATACCCTTAAGGGATTAAATTCAGCTAAAGGTTTTGTGAGAACCAGACTTGCTAAAACAATTAACTTAAGAAATACTCCTGAGATTACCTTTGTAATGGATCAGTCTATTGAGTATGGTGTAAACATGTCCAGAAAAATTGATGAACTAACTAAAGATCTTGATTATTCAGAAAGTGAAGAGAATTAGAGGGTTATATGAATCTTAACAGTATTCTTTCAGGCAAAAAAACCGTCGCTATTTCCGGCCATGTAAAACCGGATGGAGATTGCGTAGGATCCACATTGGCCTTATATAACTATATTAAAGACAATTTTAAGGATATAGAGGTTTCTCTTCTTTTGGAGGAGATTCCTGACATATTCTACTTTTTGAAGAACTCAGACAAGATTATACATGAGGCTGGCAAAGATAAGATTTATGACTTATATTTTGCCCTTGACTGTGGAGATGCCAGAAGACTAGGACCTTTTGCAGATCTCTTCCTAAAGGCAAAAATGACAGCCTGCATTGATCATCACAAGTCCAATGAGTCCTTTGCTGATGAAAATATGATTGTTCCGGATGCAAGCTCAACCTGTGAGCTTATATATGACCTTATTGATAAGGACCTTATCAGCAAAGACATTGCTGAGTGCCTATATACTGGAATGGTTACAGATACAGGAGTATTTCAGTACTCATGCACTGGACAGTCCACCATGGAAGCTGCAGGTTTCCTTATGAAAAAGGGAATTGATTCTGCAAGAATTATTGAAGATGTTTTTTATACAAAGACTTTTACCCAGAACCTTTTACTTGCAGAAGCACTTTTAAAAGCAAAGACTCATTTTGATGGTAAAGTAATATCATCAGTTCTCTATAATGAAGATTTTGATAAATATAATTCTTCAAGCAAGGATACTGAAGGAATAGTAAGCCAGTTAAGATACACAAAAGGTGTAGATGTTGCTGTATTTATTTATCAGTCCGGAGATGACGAGTTTAAGGTCAGCCTTAGAAGTAAAGAGATTGTAGATGTATCCACTATTTGTCATAAATTTGGCGGTGGGGGACATGTTAGAGCAGCTGGTGTTACAATGACTGGAAAGGTAAAAGAGATTCTTTCGTTAATTCTTTCAGAGATTGAAAAGCAGTTATAATGGATGGAATTATTGTAATTAATAAAGAAAAAGGATTCACTTCCTTTGATGTCGTCGCAAAGATGCGAGGCATTTTAAAAACAAAAAAGATAGGACACGCCGGTACATTAGATCCTGATGCTACCGGTGTTCTTCCTATATTGGTAGGCAAAGCTACTAAACTTTCGGATATGATGTCTGATTCAGGCAAGGCATACAGAGTTACCTTTAAGCTTGGCGTAAGTACAGATACCGAGGACTTAACCGGTAAGATTTTAGAGGAGAGAGAGGTTTTTGTTACAGAAGATGATGTTCTAACTGTAATCAAATCCTTTGTTGGCCCCTATGACCAGATACCTCCTATGTATTCAGCACTTAAGGTTAATGGAAAAACACTATATGAGCTTGCAAGAGAAGGAATCACAGTTGAGAGAAAAGCCCGACGAATCACTATTTATTCTATAGAAGACATTGATATTAATTTTCCCTTTGTTTCTATGACTGTTTCCTGTTCTAAGGGAACATATATTAGATCGTTATGTAGAGATATAGGTGATAAACTAGGAACCTTGGCTTCCATGAAGGAGCTTGTCAGAGTAAAAGCAGCTGGTTTTTCATTAGATGAATCCTACACATTAAAAGAAGTGGAAGAGTTAGTAAATAATGGTGAAATCAATAGTATTCTTCATCCATTATTTGAATTTTTTGGTGATCTTAAGTCTTACCAGGTTAACTCTGAGTCCGAAAAATATGCCTTAAATGGCAATAAGCTCAATAAAGATAACTTTAAAGAAATACCTGTTGAAAGTGAGATACTGGTATTTTTAAATAATGGTCACTTTGTTGGCATATATAGATTGGATAAGGATGATATTTATAAACCTTATAAGTTATTTTTTGTATAGAATATTATGAAATATATTAGAGATGAATTTGATTTTGAAATAAAGGAAGCATGTGCAGTAAGTCTTGGTAAGTTCGATGGTCTGCATACTGGTCATAAATATTTGATCTCACATTTGATTTCAAAAAAAGAAGAACTTGGTCTAAAAGCCATGATTTTCACCTTTGTTAGACCACCAAAAGACATTGTACTAAATGATAATCAAAGCGTTCTTTCTACTCTTGATGAAAAAGAAATCATATTTTCTAAGGCCGGTATTGATTATCTTATAGAGTATCCCTTTGACAGAAATATTATGGTGACAGAAGCGGAGGATTTTCTTAACTTTCTTGTAAACAAGCTTAATGTTAAAGCCATTATTGCTGGTGAGGATTTCTGCTTTGGCCATGAGCGAAAGGGAAATGCTGATTTTTTAAGAAAAATGGCCCCCATTCTCGGTTATGAAGTAGATATAGTAAAGAAAAAACAGTATAAAGGTAAGGACATTTCATCAACTTTAATCAGAGAGTTAATAGTATCTGGTGACTTAGAACTTGCTAATTCTTTGCTTGGATATCCATATTTTATAAAAGGAATGGTTATATCTGGAAACAGAATTGGCCGGACAATGGATATACCAACAATTAATGTAATTCCTTCAACCAATAAGGTTTTGCCTCCATTTGGAGTATATGTTGCTTCTGTAATGGTTGAAGATAAAGAATATGAGGGAATTGCCAATATTGGTGTTAAACCTACAGTAGGAGAGAATAATCCTATAGGAGTTGAAACCAATCTGTTTGATTTCAAAGGCGATCTTTATGGCAAAAATGTAGAGATTAGACTTCATAAAATGATTAGGCCTGAAAGAAAGTTTGTTAGCCTTTCTGAATTAAAGTCTCAGATTAATGAAGATACCATTTTGGCTCGGAAATATTACGGAGATATTACGAAAAGTTGACAGGCTCTTTTCGCCTTGCTATAATGGAGTAAATTGTAACAGATTAGGAGCATTTATGAATAAATACATTTTAAAACTTACATCTGTAATTTTAACCATTTCCATGGTATTAACCCTGTTCTTTTCAATGGGAGAAAAGGCTAATGCTGAATATGATTCCTATCCGGTTTCAGGTGTTTCTTCAGCAATATCATTATCTATTTTAAGCTCTGTTGCGTCCATTCAGACCAGAACTTACGTAATGTCTACCATGGCATCTGAGAATACAAGTGTCAATTCAGAGCTTATTCAGTTAGATGAAAATGGTAACAAAACCGTATGTGGATATACTAATCTTGGTATCATTAAGGTTAAAGGCAATCTAAATGTTAGAGAGACTGCTTCCAAGAATGGAAAGATTTTAGGTAAAATCACAAACAACTGCGGATGTGAAGTCTATGAGTTTTCTAATGGCTGGGTGAGAATTGAGTCAGGTAACCTTAAGGGGTGGGTTTCAGAAGAATATATTCTTACAGGCGATGATGCTTTTGAAGCTGTTGAAAAATCCGCCATGCATGTTATTAAGGTTACTACTGATACCTTACGAGTAAGAACAGAGCCTAACACTGATTCTGCTATTATGACAACAGTTTCTAAGGGTGAGCTTCTTGAGATAGAAGACGAGGAAAATGGCTGGTACAAGATTACGGTTGATAGCGATGAGGGCTGGGTTTCAGGCGATTATTGTAGTGAATCTTACGAATTATCTACAGGAACCACTATTTCTGAAATGAATTATGGTTCAGGCACATCAAGTACCAGAATTTCATTAGTTCAGTTTGCATTAAAGTATGTTGGTGGAAGATATGTATGGGGCGGCACATCACTTTCCCATGGAGTTGACTGTTCCGGCTTTGTAATGTGTGTATATGCCCACTTTGGTATTTCCTTACCACATTACTCTGGATCCCAGGCAGGATGTGGCGTTACAATCTCTGCTTCCAGTGCTCAGCCAGGAGATTTATTCTTCTATGGTAATGGCGGTCATATCAGCCATGTTGGTATCTATATTGGAAATGGACAGATTGTTCATGCCTCTAGTCCAAGTACTGGTATTAAGATTTCTTCTGCTTACTATAGAACACCTATTAAGGTAGTAAGAATTTTATCTAATTAATTAATATTGGTTTACAATCATGCATCTTTAGTGTATTATATAAAAGCATGATTTTTACCATGCCTAAGTTTTGGGAAACTCCGACCTTTTACCTGGGCGTGGCAGTATATTTTATCAAAGGAGGAAATTATAATGATTTCAAAAGAGAAGAAGACAGCGATTATCAATGAGTATGCTAGAACAGCTGGCGACACTGGTTCTGTAGAGGTTCAGGTTGCTATCTTAACAGAGCGTATCCGCGAGCTCACTGAGCACCTTAAGGAGAACAAGAAGGATCATCATTCCAGACGTGGATTACTTAAGATGGTTGGTAAGAGACGTAGATTATTAGCTTACTTAAAGGATAAGGATATCGAGAGATATCGTGAACTGATTGCTCGTTTAGGCATCAGAAAGTAATTTATCGTTGAGATGAATAGGGCGGGTTTATTCCGCCCTATTTTTTAAAAAAGGAAATCCGGGGGAAACTCCGAGACCACTGATAAGGCTAAAGACAATTTGGCTTTATCAGTAGTTTCGGCATCCCCGGTAGAATTAAAGGAGGATAATATGTACAAGAGCTATTCAATGGAAATTGGCGGCAAAACTCTTAGAGTTGATGTTGGTCGTGTGGCAGCTCAGGCAAATGGTGCAGCATTAATGTACTATGGTGATACCTGTGTCTTATCTACAGCTACAGCATCTGACAAGCCAAGAGATGGTATTGATTTCTTCCCACTCTCTGTAGAGTTTGAGGAGAAGATGTATGCAGTTGGTAAGATTCCTGGTGGATTCAATAAGAGAGAAGGTAAGGCTTCTGAGAATTCCGTATTGACATCAAGAGTAATTGATCGTCCTATGAGACCTTTATTCCCAAAGGATTATAGAAACGATGTAACCTTAAACAACTTAGTAATGAATGTTGATCCTGAGTGCAGACCTGAGATTGTAGCTATGTTAGGTTCTGCAATTGCAACTTCAATTTCTGATATTCCTTTCTGTGGACCATGTGCTATGACCCAGATGGGTCTTGTGGATGGTGAATTTGTAGTTAACCCAAGTCAGGAGCAGTGGGACAACGGAGATTTACAGCTTACTGTTGCATCCACATCCGAAAAGGTTATCATGATTGAAGCCGGTGCTAACATTGTACCTGAAGCAAAGATGTTAGAGGCTATTTACAAGTGTCATGATATCAACCAGGAAATCATCGCTTTTATTAATAAGATGGTTGCTGAAGTTGGTAAGGCTAAACATGAGTATGAATCCTGCGCAATTCCAGAGGAATTATTTGCAGAGATGAAGAAGATTGTTACTCCAGAGGAAATGGAAGTAGCAGTATTCACTGACGAGAAGCAGAAGAGAGAGGAGAATATCTCCGCTATTCGTGCTAAATTAGACGAAGCTTTTGCTGAAAATGAAGACTGGTTACCATTAATTGGTGAGGCTTTATATCAGTATCAGAAGAAGACTGTTCGTAAGATGATTTTAAAGGATCATAAGCGTCCAGACGGTCGTGCTATTAATGAGATTCGTCCATTAGCAGCTGAGGTAGATCTTATTCCTAGAACTCATGGTTCTGCTATGTTTACTCGTGGCCAGACTCAGATTTGCGATATTGTTACATTAGGACCTTTATCTGAGGCTCAGAAATTAGATGGTCTTGATGATAATGTAACAAGTAAGAGATATATGCACCACTATAACTTCCCAAGTTATTCTGTTGGTGAAACTAAACCATCACGTGGACCAGGACGTAGAGAGATCGGTCATGGTGCTTTAGCTGAGAAGGCTTTAGTTCCAGTATTACCATCAGAGGAAGAATTCCCATATGCAATTCGTGCCGTATCTGAGACTTTTGAGTCTAACGGTTCAACATCTATGGCTTCCACATGTGCTTCCTGTATGTCATTAATGGCTGCAGGTGTACCAATCAAAGCACCAGTAGCAGGAATTGCAATGGGTCTTATTACTCATGGTGATGATTATACAATCTTAACAGATATCCAAGGTATGGAAGATCACTTAGGAGATATGGACTTTAAAGTTGCTG
>JAZQNS010000006.1:0-26669 GCA_045627425.1 Lachnospiraceae bacterium
CTAAGTGCTCATACATGCCGGCGTGGCGGAACTGGCAGACGCGCAGGACTTAAAATCCTGTTGTAGCGATACAGTACCGGTTCGATTCCGGTCGCCGGCATTAGGAGATACCGAAAGGTATCTCCTTTTTTATGTGTGAAAAATCGATTTAATGGCACTATTTAGAAAACATAAATGCTATAATATTAGTACTATTCATATTGGGGGATTTTTATATGAGGGGCGAGGCAAAAAGAGTGGACCTTACTGAGGGTAATATTCTTACCCAGTTATTAAGGTTCGCGCTTCCAATGCTACTTAGCAACGTATTTCAGCAGATGTACAACATGGTGGACTCCATCATAGTGGGTCAGTTTATAGGTAAGGACGCACTTGCGGCGGTTGGCTCATCTGCTAACATTATCATGCTGATACAGTCCTTGTTTTTTGGTATCTGTATGGGTGCCGGTGTAATTATAGCCAGATATAACGGGGCAAAAGACCACGATGGAGTTCAGAGAGCAATCCACACCATGGTGAGCTTCGGAATCCTGGGTGGTATCATAATTGTTACCCTGGGCGAGACTCTTACACCAACCATCCTTAACCTTATGGGAACACCAGACTCTGTCCTCACTGAGGCAGTAGTCTACTTTAGAATATATTTCTTCGGAGCCTTCTTCCATTTCTTATATGCAATAGGAGCAGGCGTTTTAACAGCAGTTGGAGATTCCAAGCGACCTCTTTATTTCCTTATTACTGCCAGCGTATTAAATGTCTTCGTGGACCTTTTATTCGTAGCGGAATTGGGATTTGGAATCAGGGGAACAGCCTGGGCTACAGTTTTATCTCAGATACTTTCCTTCATTCTCGCCTACAGGGCACTTTTGGTTAAGGACAAAATCTATACCCTTGATTTAAAGAAGCTTAAGTTCCATAAGAACGAGCTTAAAGAGATAATTACCATTGGTCTTCCAAATGGCTTCCAGAATTCAGTAATATCTATTAGCAATGTATTACTTCAGTCATCAATCAACGCCTTTGGAGCCACAGCCTTAGCGGGATACGCAGCGTACACCAAGATTGACGGTTTTGCCTTGATGCCTGCTGGAGCCTTTTCCATGGCTCTCACTACCTATGTATCATCAAATGTCGGTGCAGGCAAGTTCGACAGGGTTAAAAAGGGTGCCAAGAGAGGCTTCCTTTTATCAGTGTTAACGGCTGAGACCATGGGCATTATTCTATATTTCTTCTCGCCAGTATTCCTGAGGATTTTCACAAGCGATCCAGGAATAATTGAATGCGGAAGACTGCAGGCTTCCATAGTCGCACCTTTCTACTTCCTCTGCGCAGGAACCCATTCATTCTCGGGAATGCTTAGAGGTGTGGGAAGATCTACATTGCCAATGCTTGTCACAGCAATATTCTGGTGTGGCTTCAGAATTCTCTGGGTGCCACTGGTATGTCTGCCAAAGCATGTTTTAGCCCTGACCTACTGGGCATATCCAATCACCTGGACCATGACCTTCGTAATCCTTGGAACCGTAATTATAAACGGCCGCTGGATTAAGAAAGCGGAGGCAAAGTATAAAACAACAGATACAGAAACATTATAGGAGGACATAAATATGGCAACACCACATAATGCAGCTGAAAGGGGCGATTTTGCCAAGACAGTGCTAATGCCTGGCGATCCACTTCGCGCAAAGTTTATTGCAGACACTTTTTTAGATAATGTTAAGGAAGTTACTTCCGTAAGAAACTGCTTAGGTTTCACAGGAACATACAAGGGAGTGCCAGTATCCGTAATGGCTTCCGGAATGGGAATGCCAAGTATCGGTATTTACTCCTATGAGTTATATACAATGTATGATGTGGAGAACATCATCAGAATCGGCTCTGCCGGTGCATACAGCGAAGAACTTAAGGTTTTAGACGTGTGCCTTGGCAAGGAGGCATACTCCGATTCCACTTTTGCCGAGCTTCAGTGCGGCGAGAAGAGCCACACATTATATCCAACAGAGAGCATCAACAAGCTCATAAAGGAGAAGGCGGAAGAGTTAGGAATCACCTGCAAGGATGCAGTCATTCACTCCTCTGATGTATTCTACTCAGACCCTAAGATGGGAAGCTGGGAGGACATTAGAGACAGGACTAAGACAGACTGTGTTGAGATGGAGTCCTTCGCACTTTTTAGCAACGCCAAGAATTTAAACAAGGGTGCTGCCTGCTTACTCACCATCTCAGACTCCTTCGTGACACATCAGGAGATTGATGCTGAGAAGAGACAGACCAGCTTCACAGACATGATGAAGATTGCACTGGAGACAGCAATTGCCCTATAGGAGGCATATATGGATTACAGTAATCTGATGAAGGAGGCTCTGAATGCCAGGGAGAGGGCCTACGCCCCATATTCCCGCTTCAAGGTTGGAGCTGCCTTACTTACTAAATCAGGCAAAATATATAAGGGCTGCAATATCGAAAACGCGGCCTACACCCCATCTAACTGCGCCGAGAGAACAGCAGTATTCTCAGCCATAGCAGCTGGGGACAGAGATTTTGCCGCTATAGCTATTGTGGGTTTCAACGAGGATGGCAGTAACCTTCACAAATGTGCACCTTGTGGAGTGTGCCGACAGGTTTTAAGGGAGTTCGTTTCGGATGATTTCCCTATTGTTGTGGGAACTAGTCCGGAGGATTTCGAGTGCCTGACACTTAAGGATTTCCTGCCATATAGTTTCGGTCCGGAGGATTTATAATGGAATACATTAAAGATGCAATGGAAAAATACCCTGAGGAATACAGCTATGTCCGCCGTCTGCTCTTAGAGAGTCAGTTTGATGCCAAGACCGGTACCAGCGGAACAGAGTATCCCTTCAGATCCAGAATCAGACACGTGCTAAGAGTCTGTATGTGGGTCAGACGTCTGCTTCCCGACTTTAAGGACATTGACCTTGAGGCTGTGGAGATTGCCGCCATATTCCACGATGTGGGCTATTACTGCGGCCTTAACCACGGACACGAGAATGTGAGCCGGGATATATTCTTAGAATATATGAAGGACAGGGATATGGCTCCGGAAAGGGTGCGCTTCATTGCAGATTTAATTGCTAACCATGAGAACAAATCCTTAATGCAGAACGAAGACACTTCTAAGGAGTTGGTTCTCTTAATGGAGGCTGATATTATGGATGAGGAAGGTGCCATGAGAGTCTGCTGGGATGCAATGGCAGCAGGACAGAGTGGAGCAAGGTCCTTCGAGGATGCCTTAAACCGTACCGTGAAGTACTTCCACCCTGAATCTTCGCCTATGATAACACCATTAGCTAAGGCATACTGGGATGAAAAGCAGAGATTCGTCGAAAAATATATAGAAGAGCTAAGCTTCGACTTAGGACTTGAGAACCCCCTTGACTAAGGGGGTTTTTATTGTTGAGACTTGCCTTTAAGGGTGGTATAATACCTATAATTATGTAATAAAAAGGAGATAGCTATGAAGCTACAGAATTTAGTAGGACTTAGATTTAAGGAGAGACCTGCCGACTGCGTTATCGACAGCCACGCATTCTCCATCAGAGGAGGATACATCAAATACGTATCCAACGGTATTTTTTCTCTCTATACACCTATGAAGAGAATAACTGCCAAGATTGAAAATATTCTTCGCGAGGAGATGGAAGGGGTGGACAGCCAGGAAGTTATGTTCCCAGTTGTTTTGCCTGGCTCTCTCTGGGAGGAATCTGGCAGATATCAGTCTGTAGGTGAGGAGCTTCTTAGATTCGAGGACCGTACCGAGACCAAGATGGTACTTGGAATGACCCACGAGGAGGCTGCTGTTCAGTTAGTAAGAGAGTATGGCTCCACTTACGCTAAGTATCCATTCTCCATTTATCAGATACAGACAAAATTCAGAGACGAGGCTCGTCCTCGTGCTGGTTTAATCCGTGTGCGCGAGTTCACCATGAAGGATGCTTACTCCTTCCATACATCTCAGGAGGATCTTGAGAAGTACTACGACAGAATGGCTAACGCATACTTCAGAATCTTCCAGAGAGCTGGTATTCCTGAGGTTGTTTCAGTTAAGTCTGATTCCGGTATGATTGGCGGTTCCGTATCCCACGAGTATATGCTTCTTGCTGATGCAGGTGAGGATTCCATCGTGCTCTGCGATTCCTGTGACTACTCCGCTAACATGGAGGCGGCTGCAACTACAGTTGACAACACAGGATGTTCTGGCCTCGCTGAATTACAGAAGGTACACACACCAAATGCAAAGACCATCGATGAGGTATGCACCTTCCTTAATTCCAAGGTGGAGGAATCCTGTAAGGCAGTTATCTACCAAAAGAATATGACTGACGAGTATGTAATCGTATTTATCAGAGGCGATTACGAGGTTAACGAGACCAAGCTTACCAACTTCCTTGGTGAGAAGGTTCATCCAGGCGAGATTGTGGATGGATGCGGCATCGTTCCAGGCTTCTGCGGACCTTACGATCAGCAGGCAAAATGCACCATTATCTATGACAAGTCCTTAGAGGGCTTAGAGAACATGGTATGTGGTGGAAATGAGATTGATTACCATTACACAGGTTTAAATATTAAGAGAGATATAGGCGATGTAGAGTATGTGGACGTTGCCAAGATTAAGGCTGGGGACATCTGCCCATGCTGTGGCAAAAAGACCATCAGAATAAGCCGCGGTATCGAGGTTGGTAACATCTTCCAGCTAGGTACCAAGTATTCCGAGTCCATGGGAATGACCTACACAGATGCTGAAGGCAATGAGCAGATTCCTATTATGGGCTGCTACGGAGTAGGTGTTGGACGTCTTGCAGCTTCTGTATGCGAGGCTAAGAGAGATGATTACGGTCCAATCTGGCCTATCTCCATTGCTCCATGGCAGGTTCATCTCTGCTGCATGAGAGCTGATGACAAGGCTTGCAAGGAGACTGCAGATAAGTTATATGAGGATCTTAAAAAGGCAGGCGTAGAGGTTATCTACGACGACAGAGAGGGCGTTCGCCCAGGCGCAATGTTTGCTGATGCAGACCTTCTCGGTGCTCCTGTAAGAGTTGTAGTTGGACCTAAGGCATTAGCTGAGGGACAGGTAGAGTTAAAGACCAGAGACAAGGCTGTCAATACTACAGTTCCTGTAGAAACAGCTCTTGATGAGGTTGAGAAGCTTATTAAGAAGCTCTTTGATGAAATCTATTCCAAGGATTCTCCAATGATGTAATTAGACATTAATAATCCCCGGTGCCTTAGGTGACAGGTAAAAGTTTTACTTTTATAAGTCACCTAAGGTACCGGGGGTTTTGTGTTAGGCTATTGCCCTGATTGATCAAATTTCCTGCATAAAGTGGTTCTTGTAACCGTAGCCGAACACATCGTTGGCACCGGATACAATGAAGAAGGCATCCTGGTCTTCCTCTCTTACAATTGCTCGAATCTTGGCGTAGTTGTTAGGACGGGCAACAACCATGAGGACTTTCTTGTCCTCGCCGGTGTAGGCACCCTCGCCGTGGAGGTAGGTTACACCTATATCTATCTCATCCATAATACGCTTGGCTATGCCTTCGGAGTGGTCAGAGATTACATATAAGAGCTGGGCTCCATCATCCTTATATAGGAACTTATCTAATACTGTGTTGGTTACAAGGATTGTAATGATGGCGTATAAACCAAGCTCAATATTCTTAAATACAATAGCTGACAGGGCAACTACGAAGGAATCTGTAATCATGTAAATGGCACCGGTTTTTAAGTGAGGCACCTTCTGGCGAACGGCTTTGATAATAATATCTGAGCCGCCTGTGGTTCCTCCGTTTAGGAAAACGACTGCCATGCCGAAGCCCATCATGGCACCACCGGCAATACCGTCTATTAAAAGGTCCTCGGAAATATGTCCTGTAATAGGGAGGAGATAATCCTCAATGGCGTTCATCATAAAGGATGAAACAACAGTTACATACATGGTGGATGCAAGGAATTTGATTCCGAATTTCCACAGTCCGAAGATGAGAATTGGAATATTGATAAACAAGATAACAGTACCGGTTGGCAGATTGGCAAGGTAACCAAAGATAACACCAAGACCGGTAACACCTCCTGGAGCTAAGCCGAAGGGATCTAGGAATAGTGAGATTCCAAGGGCATATATCAGGCTTCCAAGGGTTAAGAAAAAGTATTTTTTTACGTAATTCATACTAAATTCCCTCCATGGACACATTATATCATCAAGTCTTTTATATAGTCTATGATAGAATATATTTATCACAATTTCGGAAGGAGGCAAAAGAAATGTTTTTGATAATCAGAATAGTTATTTTTTGCCTGCTTTTAGGTAGGGGCTGTGGTTTCGACAGGAGTTTAGAGGAAAGTGACTCTTTAAGCTACGAGCTTAGAAACTATGATGAAGTAAGGGCTGCTTATGAGGAGGAGAGTCTGGATCTTGTGATGATTGGAGACATGCTTCTCCATGAGAGAGTGCTTAAATCAAGTCTTGATGAGGAAGGTAACTATAACTTCGACCATCTCTTTACCTACACAGGTGACAGAATCAGGAAGGCAGATATTGCCATTGTAAACCAGGAAACCATAATAGGAGGAGAGGAGCTTAAAATTGGCGATTACCCCTGCTTTAACTCACCCTATGAGGTGGCTGACACTGAATACAGAATGGGCTTTGACCTGGTGCTTGGCGCAACTAATCACGCTTTGGACAGACATGCCAAGGGCATTGAGAATGAGGTTAAATACTTTAGGGACAAGTATCCGCTAATTAAGTTAAACGGAATCTATGACAACAAAGAAGATTATGACAATGGAATAGTCTACATAAAGAAGAAGGGCATGGTTATTGCCTTCTTAAACTATACCTACGGAACTAACGGAATTAAGGTCCCATCTGGCAAAGAATACCTTGTCAACTACCTGGATAAGGACAAGGTGGTTAAGGACATAAGGGAAGCAAAGGAACATGCGGATTTCGTGGTGGTATGTCCTCACTGGGGCACAGAGTATTACCTGGGAGTGGATTATTACCAGAAGAAATGGACGGATATCTTCCTTAAGGAGGGAGTTGATCTGGTGCTTGGAACCCACCCTCACACAGTGGAGCCGGTTCAGTGGCTTTCGGGGGATGACGGTCACAGGATGCTTGTCTACTACTCCCTTGGAAATTATGTGAATGGCGTATCAAGTCATAGAGATCATATCCCGCAGAAGATGCTTGGAGCCATGGCAACAGTTAAACTTTATCGAGATAATGCTGGAAAGGTAAACATCCTAAGCCACTGCTACATTCCTCTTGTAGCCCATGAGGCCGAGGGTGAGGCTTACACGGTATATTACCTTAAGGATTACACGGAGGAGCTGGCAAAAGAAAACTGGGTAGTTGATCTTGATAAAAACTTCTCCAAGAAGGCAATGGAAGAGATTTTCTATGGTCTCATGGTAGAATAGTCAGAAATTTAAGCTTCATTTGGCAAAAATATAATAAAAAAGTGCAAGGAGAGGACGAGTTTCCTCTCCTTTTGTTTTGCCTTATGGTATAATTCTAATATGAGATTTATTTATGATGGGGTAGAAGCCCGAATTCCTTCCGGCTTCAAACAGGATGATGAGACAATTACAGAATTAGTGATACCTGAAGGCGTGACCTACATTGGAGATTCCGCCTTTAAAGACTGTGCCAGTCTGTCCCTTATTACAATTGGTAAGGATGTTTTGGGAGTAGGGGCTGGTGCCTTCGAGGGTGTTGCTAAAATGGTGGATATAATCTGGCTGACAGATCTGCCCTACCAGTCTGCCTTCGCAAGGTTCCTTCCACGGTATGAGGAGATTGGTTCGCTTGCAGCTCCATTAAGACCTTTCCCCCACAATGATAGCGAGGAACAGATTGTCTTAACTCTGGGTTATCTTAAACATCCAGAATTACGTAGTATGTATCTTCCAGATGTTCAGATGGAATACGAGGCCTATATAGCTGAAGATTTTTCCAAGCATTTAAACTTGGCTATGGCCCATATGGATATTAAAACAATAGACCAGTATATTGAGAGGGAGAATATCACTCCTTCAGAGGACCTGTCCCATGAAGACAAACTCTTACGAAAGATTAGATCAAGGGTTTCCACTGAATCTATGATACGAGTTTTGTCTGAAGTTGGTATAAGTCTTGATATGCTGCCACCAGTTTATTACTCAGATGCGGAGATAATTCTAAATCCAAAGGATGTGGCTGCACCTGAGATTCTTGCATATATTATCTACAGCTATATTATGATCTGGCCTAACATTGATCATATTCCAACGGAGCTTCACAGGCTTAAAGAGGTTGACGATATGGCTCTGTGCTTAGACAGGGGAAGTCTTCAGAAAGCCCTTGAAAAACTTCTTCCAGAAGCCGTTCCTCTTGAAACTTACGGAAAGGAAATGGTTATAGAGCATCCTAACCGTATGATTCCATTTCTTAGATTCGGAACAGATGACCAGCTAAGAGACTATATGAACAGGACGGATTTCTACTACAACGAGGCTATTTATGGCAAAAGTGGTAAGCAGACTCTGACTATTCTTAATAAATCTGCTCTTCTTTCTGACACCTTGGTTGCGGCTTTATATGCTGAGGAGGTTGATGAAATGAGGGCCTATGTAGCCCTTCGTCACACCACTGAGGAGGATGTGAGAAGAGACCTTTTAGACTACTACTACGAGCTTGAAACCACGGGCAAGGTAACCCGTGAGACCATGGACCCTGTGGAGGAGAGAACCACGGTGCTCACTAACATGGGACATAAATTAAAGAGCGACTGGCGACATGGAGTGACCTACACCTACGCCAGAATGCAGGATATATTCTTAGGTAATCCATGGATTGAAGACCTTATTTCAGGCCTTTTCTACAGAAGGGTAAGCGGCGGACCCGCCTTCAGAATCCTGGATGAAGAGGTCAGGAAGTCCCTTGACTATGATGATGAAATTACCCTTTTCCACCCGGTGGATGGAAATGAGGAAGATCTTAGAGAACTTGAGAAAAGAATAGAGAGAGAAGGCCTAAAGCCTATCTTTAATCAGATATATGTGCCTGTCTTCAGACCAGATTTTGCATTTAACGACGAAATCAGAGGCAGATATGAGGGCATCGAGGTTAACCTCCATGTGTTAAAGAGACTGGAGAATTATGATTTTGCCATTACAGGAGACCCACAGGATGCGGTGAAGCTTGAATTCGATGGCAAAACCATTGCTGTGGTTAAGCCAGCCTGGTTTGTTAATAGGCAGAGCTGGACCCCGGATATGGACGAGGATCAGACTGACCCAAGAATGCATTTCGGACCTATGAGGAATGCTGATTTGAACAATAGAGAGATGCTTGATGTAATATCTGCCATTGACGAGGTGCTGGCCTTTGAGATGGTGAAGTTACAGAGGCTTCCTGTGGCACCATTTATGCATCTTTTTAGCAAGGAACAGATAGAGGAACTCTTAGACAGCTCCATAGAGAGCGGCAAGCAGGAGGACACCGCGGTACTCCTTGAGCATAAGCAGGGAAATGTTGCTGACAGTGGAAATACGGACTTAAACAGTGACCTGCTGTTAGGTTTCTAAGAGAAAAAGAGGGGAGATAATATGCCTCAGATTAATGTGGTTACTGAATCACCTGAGACAATTGAAAAGAGAGCTGACAACATAAGGCGAATGGAGGCACTGGCTGCTGATGTAATGGACATGGGCAGAACAGAGGCTTTACTTGCCCTGCGCTTTTTAGACAGGGGTCTATATAAGCTAAGACCACACAGAACCTATCTTGGAGGCTTTACAACAGATGGAGAGCTTTTAAATTACAGACCGGAATACCTGCTTAAGGAGTATTCCAAGGATTCGACTTTTGCCATAAGGGTATGGCTTCATCCTCTTATGCACTGCCTCTTCCTCCACAATTTCATTGACGGGGATGTGGACAGGGCTATGTGGGACCTGTCCTGTGATATGGCTGCGGAGGCTATGATTGCGGACCTCCACATAGACAAGCTTAACACCTTAGAGCAGAGAATCAGAACTGAGGAATTAAAGAGCTTTCAGGAAAAGATTGCTCCATTTACTGCTGAGATGATATATAAGTATCTTATGAATACCAAGATGGACAACGTGGTATTCGAGAAGTACCAGAAGTTATTTGAGTTAGATGATCATGACCTCTGGTATGACTACGAGGATGATGGGGAATTCTCTTCGAGGAGGCAGCAGGCCAGCAAAGGAAATACAGGTAAAAACGGCAAGGATAAGTCCAATACTCCACCTGAGATATCCAAGGAGGAATGGAAGAAGTTAGCCAAGCAGGTGAAGACGGACCTTGAGACCTTCAGTAAGGACCAGGGACATGTGGCTGGCAATTTTGTCAGAGCCCTCTCAGAGCTTGAGAGAGAGCCTGTGGACTACAGTAAATTCCTTAAGAAGTTCGCCACCATGACAGAGGTGGTGAAGAATTCACCGGATGAATTTGATTATATTATGTATACCTTTGGCCTCAATAATTATCAGGACATGCCTTTTATTGAGCCCCTTGAATACAGGGAGGACCACCGAATCAAGGAGCTATGCGTGATAATCGACACTTCAGGCTCTGTGCAGGGAAAGCTGGTCCAGACCTTCCTTCAGAAGACCTTCAACATTCTGAAGCAGCAGGAGACCTTCGACCGCAGGTTTAACCTCCACATTATTCAGGCGGATGCAGAGGTTCAGAGAGATGATGTGGTCCACACCCAGAAGGAGTTCGATGAGCTCATGAAGGGCTACGCCATCCACGGAGCTGGAGGCACTGATTTCAGACCAGCCCTAAGATATGTGGAGGAGCTAAGAAAGAATGGCAGCTTCCAGAACCTGGCTGGAGTTTTATACTTCACAGATGGTCTTGGAACCTACCCTGAGAGGATGCCAGACTTTAAGACAGCCTTTGTTTTTGTTGAGAATGATGCAGTTAGATACGTAAAGGTACCGGCATGGGCAATTCGTGTTACCATACGTGAGGATGAGATTTATACAATGTAAGAGAGGGGAATTATGAACGTTAGAGAAGCCAAAGAACAGATTAAAAACGCTGTCATTGCATACAGGGCCAAGGATGCCTACGGAAGACCGGTAATCTCTGAGAAGAGACAGAGGCCAATCTTTCTTGAAGGAGCCCCTGGTATAGGCAAAACAGCAATCGTAGAGCAGGTGGCCAAGGAGCTTGGAATTGGCCTTGTAAGCTATTCCATCACTCACCATACCCGCCAGTCAGCTTTAGGCCTTCCTTTCATAAAGGAGCAGGAGTATGACGGCAAAATGTACAGAATCAGTGAGTACACCATGTCCGAGATTATCGCTGCAGTCTACGAGACAATGGAGGAGACGGGAGTCAGAGAGGGAATTCTCTTCTTAGATGAGATTAACTGTGCATCTGAGACTCTTACACCAGCCATGTTACAGTTCTTACAGTACAAGGTATTCGGCCAGCACAAGGTGCCAGAGGGCTGGGTTATTGTAACTGCAGGAAACCCACCAGAGTACAACCAGTCCGTTAGAGAGTTCGATATGGTAACCTCCGACAGACTTAAGAGAATAGAGATGGAGGCAGACTACGCAACCTGGAGAGCCTGGGCTGCCAACGAGGGAGTTCATCCAGCAATTTTGTCCTATCTCGATATTAGAAAGGATGAGTTCTACAAGGCTGAGAACACTGTGGAGGGCAGAGATTTCGTTACACCACGTTCCTGGGTGGATCTGTCTGAAATGCTTAAGGTATATGAGATTGAGGGCATTTTGCCTGACGAGCTCTTAGTTAGACAGTATCTTCAGTCAGACTCATCTGCCAAGCAGTTTACTGTATATATGGAGCTCTTTAGAAAGTACAGATCTGACTACGAGGTTATGAAGATCTTAGACGGAACTTCAACTGTAGATGTTGAGAGAAGAGCAAGAGACGCAGGCTTCGACGAGAGAATCAGCTTGCTTGGACTCCTGTTAGATGGTGCCAAGCAGTATATGAGACCTGTTGTTAAGGACAGAAGACTCCTTGAACGCATGCAGAAGGAGATTGTAAATATCCGCACTGAGATGGAGACTGGCAAGGAGCCTGAAATGCTGATTGCCGAACTCTTACAGGAGTGCGATGATGCCCTTTCTGAGGAGAAGAGATCCTTACTTGAGGGTGATGCTGAGGATGCATTGTACGAGCTTAGAGCATACCTCGAAGCCCAGTATAACCAGATGTCCGCAGAGAAGGCTTACGGCAAGGAGGCCCTTGAAATCCTAAAGAATAACTATATGGCAAGGGTTCAGGAATTAAATGAAAAGTCCCTTGCGGCAAAGACTGCTCTCGAGAATCTTTTCGGCTTCGTAGAGAGAGTTTTCGGGGCAAGCCAGGAGATGTTAATAGTGGTTACAGAGCTTACATCAGACAAAACAGCTGCAAGATATATTAGCAGCTACGGATGCGAGCCTTACTTTAAATACAACAAGGAGCTTCTCTTCTACGAGCGTTCCAAAACTGTATTAAAGGAGATAGATAACCTTAAGGATTTAGGAGTTCTTAACTAGGAGACAGCATGAGTCGTAAGAGATTATTCGACATTATTCAGATTGGACAGAGGGAGGATGGCCAAAGTCGCGCCTTCGACCTCTTTATAGTAGTTGTAATTCTGTCAAACACCCTGGTTACGATTCTTGAAACCTTCGATGAGCTTGCTAGTTTTAGCGGGGGCTTCGGGGTCATTGAGGCGGTAACCATGGTTATATTCCTTGTGGAGTATGGTTTGAGATTGGTGACTGCTGACTACCTGTACCCTGATTTAAGCAAGGGAAAGGCGGTGGCAAGGTTCATAGTTTCCTTTGATGGAATTGTGTGCCTGCTGACAATTTTGCCTTTCTTCTACCTAAGCGGAGCGGTGGCCTTCAGGATGTTAAGGGTGGTTAGAATCTTCCATCTCTTCAGAATCAACCAGACCTACGATTCCTTCCAGGTAATTGTGGGAGTTTTGGTGGAGAAGAAGAACCAGCTACTGTCCTCAATATTTATAATAATTGTTTTGATGCTGGCATCATCCCTGTGTATGTATTCGGTGGAGCACCAGGCCCAGCCGGAGGTATTTAGGAATGCCTTCTCCGGAATATGGTGGTCTATGTCCACAATTCTCACAGTGGGATACGGAGATATATATCCAATAACTACCTTGGGACAGGTGATGGCGATATTTATTTCATTCTTAGGAGTTCTTGCCGTGGCGGTACCTACGGGTATTATTTCCGCGGGCTTTGTCACCAAGTACACCGCAGCTCAGAATGAGGCAGAGCAGAGAATATCAGGTACCCACACAACTCTTATTGAGGAGGGACATCCTTTTAAGGGTCTTACCGTTAAGTACCTCGAGATGGAGAGAGGAATCCATGTGTCGGTATGTGTCAGAAATGGCTCCGTGATTATACCTGGAGACCAGCTTGAACTAAGATACGGCGACACAGTGGTTTACGAAGAAAAATAAAGCTTTAAAAAGCAGGGGGATACTATGACTAAAGAGACAGAGAAGAAATGGCAGGAGTTCAGGGCGTTACAGGCTCACATGAACGCATACCACTATGTTATGGCAGTGGTGGGAGTTGATGGTGCAACTGCAGCTCCGAAGGAGTCCTACAGAGAGAGAGGCGAGCACATGGCTACCCTCGCTCAGGATTTGAGAAAGATTTATATTAACGACGAAACTGAGGCACTTTTAGATTACCTTGAGAGCCACATGGATGAACTTAGCAAGATTGAGAATCGAGAGGTTTTCGTATTCAGAGAGAGCTACAATATGGCAACAGCCATCTCAGATGAGGAGGCAGCAGCCTACAGCATTCTTGCAAATGAGTCCTTCAATGTGTGGAGGGAGGCTAAGGAGAAGGCTGACTTCAATCTTTTTGCCCCAATATTAGAGAAGATGTTCGCTGAGGTTAAGAGACGGGCTGAGGTAATGAATCCTGGTTACAAGGGCTACGACGCCCTTCTTCAGACCTATGCCAAGGGCTTAACTACAGAGAGAATAGACAAGTTTATAGATGAGGTTAAGGAGCCACTTAAGGAAATGTGTAAGAAGATTATTCCTGTGGCAGATTCTATTGATGATTCCTTCCTTCATCAGTATTACCCAATCGAGAAGCAGAAGGAATTGAACAATTATGTGGCAAGCGTGTTAGGCGCTGACGACAGATATTTTGCCTTCGCAGAGACAGTTCATCCATTTATGTCAGGACAGAATATCCATGACGTCCGCGTAACTGCCCACTTCTACGAGGACAATGTGGCACAGAATCTTATCTCAATTATTCACGAGTTAGGACATGCCTTATATGAGTTAAATATTGATCCAGCCCTGTCTGGAACCTGCCTTGCAAGCTCAGCAAGCTTCGGCGTCCATGAGTCTCAGTCAAGGTTTATGGAGAACCGTGTAGGCAAAACAAAAGAGTTCGTAGAGTTAATCTACCCTAAGCTTTTAGAGCTCTTCCCAGAGCAGCTTAAGGATGTAAGTCCTGAGCAGTTCTACCTTGCAATTAACAAGGTGACACCAGGTCCTGTAAGACTTAAGGCTGACGAGCTTACCTACTGCTTCCACATCATTATCAGATACGAGATTGAGAGAGACGTGACTGAGGGTAGACTTGCGGTAAGGGATATCCCAAAGGCATGGAACAGAAGGTATAAGGAGTACTTAAATATCGATGTGGAGAATGATGGGGTTGGATGCCTTCAGGATTCACATTGGTCCAATGGACAGATGGGCTACTTCATGGTTTATCTGCTCGGCTCTGCTTACGATGCGCATTTTGCCATCGAGATGGAAAAGGAATTCTCCATAGCAGAGAAGATTAAGGAGAACAAGGTGCCTGAGATTGTGGCATGGCTCACAGAAAAAGTCCACCGTAAGGGCTACACAGAAGATCCTGATGATATTCTGCTTGCCGCTTGTGGCGGACCTTTAGATGGTTCTGTATATATTAAACATTTAAAGGAGAAATTCTCTGAATTATATAACATTGATCTGTAGACTATACATGCATTTATAGAACTACAGTGTCATCCATAGAGTTATCAATCATGGCATCATCGAGATCATCGGTGGTGCCATTTTCGTCCTGGGAATCATCGGTGTTTCCAGGCATCTCAGGCATTTCGCCTGGGGCAAAATCTCCATCTTTCATGGAATTCATATTCTCTAATTCATCAGGGTCAATGACTGAGATTCTCTCGATGTTTCCATTGTCATCGAAGGTGATAAGGATGATGTCTCCTACTTCGATGTCAGAGAGGGAAATCTCTGTCTCTTCTTCACCGAAGCCTTCCCTTCCACCAGGCATTCCCTGCTTGTCCATCCCATTGTTTTCTTCGTCTTGGTTGTCACTATCCTGACTGTCATTGTTGTCACTGTCAGATGATGCGGAGCCAAGGTCAACCATGTCTGAGGAGCCGAAGGACATGTCTTCATTTCCCTTTCCCATAAATGCGGACATTATGGATCTTGCGGATGAGGAGTATATTACTGAATCATCTTTTACTTCAAGGTTTGCTTCAGAACTGGTCAGTGAATCAAGGTCTAAGTTAAAGCCTCCTCCGCCACCTGGCTGTTCGTTTTCCTGACCTTCAGGGGGCTCAGGCATCTCGCCCTCCTCTGGATTCTCACCTGGATTAAAACCGCCTGGCATGGAGGTTAGGACTGATGATAAATCATAGACCTTCAAGGACAGGGTCTGGTCACTTATGGCGGTAACACTGGCGAGTAAAGAGGAACTTGTATCAATGCTACTGCCGTCTGCATAGCTTAGGAGGTTAAGTGACTCAGAAGTTGCTTCTATTGCATTGCCCGATGAGGAACTGGTGGTGGTAGTGGCACATCCGGATAATGCTGCTATTACGAGGGTTGCTGTAGCCCCGTAGGTTAGGACATGTTTTAGTATAAAATTGTTTTTTTTCATAATCTGTCTCCTTATTTTTATGTGTATTGGTTAAAGAATCAATTTTGCCTGACAGAGGTCACACAAAATGTATGAATGTCTGTCACTAATAACACATTATAAGGGGATAACTGAAGGGCATTTTAACAATATGTGAAGATTAGGAAAAGTTTTTCTGATAACTAAAGTTTCGAGCCCTTCGTCCGATAAAGTAAGTAGAAATCCACAGATGTAGTAGCAAGTCTATGGGAAAGAAGAAAGGAGATGCCTAATATGCGTATTGATGCTTATAACCAGGTTAATCAGATTTATCAGGCACAGAACATCAAGAAGGCTCAGAAAGCCTATCAGACTGATTCTGTAAATACTGGCTATGATCAGGTTCAGATCTCTCAGACTGGACAGGATTATCAAATTGCAAAACAGGCAGTCGCAGGAACTTCAGATATCAGGGAAGATAAGGTCGCTGAAATCAAGGAGAGAATGGCGAAAGGCACTTACAGTGTCGACACTGAAGATTTTGCAAAGAAGTTATTGGAGCGGTATAACGCCGTCATCTAAGGAAAGAGGACACTTCATTGGCTAGTATTATGGACGAGTTCGTTGCAACTCTAGAGGCAGAAAATGAGGCCTATGGCCACCTCGTGCAGGTATCCAGAGAAAAGACCCGCACCATAGTAGAGCAGAAGGTAGATGAGCTCATGGAGATCACTGCCAGAGAACAGGCTATTGTCGAAGAGATAATGGTGCTTGAGAAGAAGAGGACAGAGGTCCGAAGCGAAATGGCTAAGATTCTCAAGGTTCCCGCTGAAAACCTGACGCTCCTAAGCATGTCCAAGATGTTTGAGAAACGTCCGGAGGACAAAAAGAAAATTTTGGACCTTAGAGAGAAAATCAGGCTCACCCTTGTGGATGTAGCGAGAATCAACAAGGAGAACGAGACATTGCTCAACCAGTCGATGGAGATGTTAGAGTACGATATCAATCTGATAAGAAGTACTCGAGTAGCTCCAACAACCGCCAATTATGATCGGTATGCCTATAATACCGACACAATTTTGCCAAGCGGTGGTTTTAATGTAACGCAATAAGAATCCTTTCAGGCTACGCCGGATATTCCGGCGTATGCCTGTCTTAGGGGAATATTGAAGGGAGGTAAGGCTATATGGCTAATGGATTCGGAAGCTTATATATTGGAAGATCTGGCTTGCAAGGCGCTCAGAATGCCATCAACACAACAGCCAACAACCTTACCAATGTTAACACTGAGGGCTATGTCAGAGAGCAGGTGCTCTACACAGACACCAAGTACTCCACCTTGAAGGATGCGAGCGTAAGCTTTAAGACAGGTCAGTCAGTTAACATGCAACAGTCAGGACTTGGTGTTACCATCGGAGACGTGGTTCACTCAAGAGACCTGTTCTTAGATAAATATTATAGGACTGAAGCAGGCCGACAGGCCTTCTACAGCACCTGCTTTAGCACGACATCGGAGATTGAGGAGCTACTGCAGGAAACACAGGGAGAAGCATTTCAGGACGTACTTGCTGATCTTAATGAGGCCATTCAGGAACTTGCCAAGGATCCTGGTTCCTCAGTCAATCAGAACCTTGTGGTCCAGAAGGCTTCTTTATTTGTTGACAGGTCCAAAGCTTTGTACGATGGCCTGAAAGAGTACCAGCTCAACATGAACACCCGTATTAATGATATGGTTTCAACCATTAATGATATTGGAAAGCAGATTGTTGATCTGAACGAGAGAATTAGGGTTACCGAGTCAGCCAAGGTTGAGACTGCTATGGAGCTAAGAGACGAGAGAGACCTTCTCTTAGACGAGCTAGCAAAATACGGTAACATTTCATACTCAGAAAATGCTGAGGGTGTTGTAAAGGTCAAGTTCGAGGGAATTGATTTCGTGGATGAAGTAAGATGTCATGAAATGACAGTGAGAAGCGACACCACTACATCCTTTGTAACACCGGTTTGGAAAGATTTATCAAACTTCGAAAAAGAAGAGTATGTTGATGTATTTGACTTCAATGTGGATATTGCAACAGAGTTAAACACAGATATTGGACAGCTTAAGTCCTTGGTAATGAACAGAGGTACTGAGGTTGCTGACTTCCTGGATGTATATGGAGTAAGCCAGGAAACATTCCAGGATACCACAGGCTTATCACCAATTGAGACCATACAGGCTCAGGTTGATAATCTGGTTCATTCAGTTGTGACAACCATCAACAATCTTTTGTCTCCATTAACCACTTATACTGCAGCGGATGGAACAGAGTACACTGTCTGGGATTCAGCGAATGGAACAGTTGGAGCAGACGGCAAGGGACCTGGAGAGGAATTATTCTCAAGATCCTTCATGAGCAGATATACAGAGACTGTTATTGACGGAAAGACCTTTTACGTATATAACTCCGAGGATATCGGACCTATCGAGTATGATTTACAAGGTAACGAAATTCCTAAGGATACTGCATCTTACTACAGCCTCTTAAATATTGAGGTTAACGAGGCTCTTAAGGATGACGAAACCAAGCTGCCAATGTATGAGCAGAATGGTGAGGTCAGCTACAGGTTGGCACAGAGTTTAGTGGAAGCCTGGAACTCGGATTTAACCAGTCTTACACCAAACTCCACCAAGATTTCCTTCACCAGCTACTATGACGCAATGGTGGATGCTCTTGCATCAAACGGATCTGTATTCAGTTCAGTATCCAATACACTTGAATCATCAGCCACAGCCATTTTCAATCAGAGACAGTCGGTGATTGGAGTTTCCTCAGATGAGGAATTATCAAACCTTATTAAATACCAGTCAGCATACAATGCTGCATCAAGATATATTACTACAGTAGACGGAATGATAGAGCATCTGATTACTCAGCTTGGCTCTTAATAGACTAAGAAGATAGGAGGTATAACCTATGCCATCACAATTTTTTGGTTTGACAATTGCAGGTTCTGGTTTACAGTCCTATCAGGCAGCTGTAAACGTAACAGCTAACAACATTTCCAATGTTGACACAGAAGGTTATACCCGTCAGGAGGCTCTCCTTGAGGCAGCTCAGTCCCTCAGAATCCATGCAAAATATGGTTCCATGGGTTCCGGTGTTGAAGTTAGCAAGATTCAGCAGTTAAGAGATGTTTACTATGATATGAAGTACTGGTCCAACACATCAAAGCTTGGAGAGCAGTCCACCAAGGCTGACTATCTTAAGCAGATTGAGACCTACTTTAAGGATGATGAGACAGTCACAGGCTTCACCACTATTTTTGGAAAGCTTTTTGACTCACTCGATACCTTAAAGACTGATTCCGCAAGTCTCACAACCAGAAATTCATACATAAGCGCATGCCAGACTCTGGCTGAGTACTTTAATTCAATAAACACATCTTTAACCAACCTTCAGACAGAGGTTAACGATGTAATTGCAACTCAGGTTGAGGATATAAACGGTATTGCACAGAAGATAGCTTCTTTAAATAAGCAGATTAACATTTTAGAGCAGCAGGGTGGAAATGCAGCGGAACTTAGAGATTCCAGAAATCTTCTCTTGGACGAGCTTTCATCCATCGTTCCAATCGAAACCAAGGAAATTGATGTTGTTAACAGCAACAATCCAGACTACAAAACTGGAGCAACTATATTCCAGGTTAAGATTAATGGTCAGTCCCTAGTAGACTCCTATGAATACAGCCAGCTGGTTTGCGTACCTAGAGATACAGATGAAAAGGTGAACGTAAGCGACGCTGAGGGTCTTTATGATATTTACTGGACCATGAGTTCCAC
The DNA here is from genome assembly GCA_045627425.1 of Lachnospiraceae bacterium. Classification (GTDB taxonomy): domain Bacteria; phylum Bacillota; class Clostridia; order Lachnospirales; family Lachnospiraceae; genus XBB1006. The sequence continues at coordinate 19,754 of JAZQNS010000006.1, forward strand.
TAACAATGAGCCTAGCTCCATGAAGCTTGAGGTTACCTCAAATACCATGACCGGAAGTCTAAAGGGTCTTTTTGAGTTAAGAGATGGAAACAACAATAATGGATTCTCTGGCACCCTGGGACTTGGATATCCACTTACAGGAAGTGGCCCAACCACAATCACTATTAACAGTCCATCTATCACCAATTCTCTCTCCATGACTATGCCTGAGGAGGGAGTAATCCTGATCAGTAATAGAGAGTACAGATATGATGGCTACACCCTCATTGAGGATACAGATGCCACAGGCAAAAAGACTTATTCCTACCAGTTCAATCTGACAACAGATGCGGATGGCGCACCTATCAGCCGTAACGACATCAACAGACTTCAGGGACAGCCTGTTACAATAGGCACTTCCATCGATTACAAGGGAATCGCCTATTACCAGGAACAGTTAAATGAGTTCGTCAGATCTTTTGCCAAGGCATATAACGATATAGTTGATGATATGCATGGCGTTAACCAGAATGGCCAGGATGCAAATCCATTCTTCGTTGCCAACAATCTTGTGTCTGGCGGCGAATATGACTACACCAAGAAGAATTACGATGTAGTGGATAATGGTGATGGAACTAGCACCACCAGCTACAGAAGTGATTATTACTATAATTATTTGAATTCCGGGAACTTTACAGTGTGCGCAGAAGCAATGAAGGATCCTTCCACCATTGCGACTCAGAGCTACGATGCCTGGGTTGGCGGCGTGGATTCCTACGATATAGCAGAGTCACTGCTTGGATTAAAGAGTGAGTTGTCCATATTCAGAGGTGCAGCCGCTTCTGATTTCCTTCAGTGTCTTCTGTCAGATATTTCTGTAGATACACAGAAGGCTGAGATTTTCACTACCAATTACGAGAATCTCCAGACAGCAATCACAAACCAGAGAATGAGTATTTCCGCTGTGGATTCAGACGAGGAAGCGCTTAATCTCATTAAGTTCCAGAATGCCTACAACCTGTCCTCCAAGGTGGTTTCAATTCTCCAGGAGATGTACGACCAGCTGATTTTAAGCACAGGTGCATAATTAGATAAAATTAAATCTTTAGGTTTTGCCTAAGGATTCCGATATATATTGTAACTTTAGTTACAAGTAAGGAGGGAAGAGATCATGAGCATGAGAGTTACCAACAGCATGATTACCCTGCACAGCAAGTCCAACATCAACACAACCAAGGGACTTACTGACAAGTACAATGATCAGATGACCAGCCAGAAGAAGATCTCCAAACCTTCTGATGACCCGGTAATTGCAATCAGATCCCTTCGTTTAAGAGATTCTCTTAACGAGGTTACTCAGTATACAGACAAGAATATTCCAGATGCAGAGAGCTGGCTCAGCGTTACAGAGACAGCCTTGACCAACATGAGCAATATCCTTAAGGATATCTACACCCAGTGTGTTAACGGTTCAACAGGAACCCTCACAACTGATGACAGAAACACTATTTTAAAGAATCTGTCAGCCTATGTGGATCAGTTATATGCTGAGGGCAACGCAGACTATGCCGGAAGAACTGTATTTACAGGATTTAAGACTAATCAGAATCTGATATTTGAAGAGGATATAGATAAAAACTATACAATCAATCAGACATTTGATATAGATGCTCTGGAGAATAATACATACTACAGTAATGTATTAACTATTCCTAACGACAATGCTGATCTCTTCGATCCAACTAATATTGCAAATTTAGACGGCGAACAGATGCAGGCGATCGGATACGACAGAATCAGACTTGCATATGGGGACACTTCAGCTAATGTAGCGCCAACCATTAACATGCATGCGGGCTACGATGCTGACGGCACAGATAGTATAGTTAATTTGGACGGATATACATTTACAGATAAAGATGGAAACACCGTCACAACAAGTGTCAGCATTATGCCACTTGCAACCTGGCAGGCAAATGATTATGCCATGGCTAACCCAGGAGACTGCTATTATATTCCAGAGACTGGCGAGCTAGTAATGTCACCTGCCCTCTCAGAGGAGCTTAAGTCTGTGGCAACTGCAAACGGCAATTTTGCCTTAGATGTGCAGTATGCTAAGGATTCCTTTAGCAAGGGTGATGTCAAGCCAGAAATGTATTTTAACTGCAGCTCCAACGGCATTGACTATGTGAGAGAAAACCAGGACATCAACTATTCTGTGGCAGCTAACCAGACTCTTAATGTAAACACTCAGGCAGGCGAAGGCGGAATCCTTTCCACTTCCATTGCAAGAGATGTGGAAGAGTTAATGAACGCAGTTACAGCTGCACAGAATGCGAATGATAAATATGACAAGATAAAGGCCATGCTTGAGAGCAGTCAGTATGAGGATGCAGATTCTCAGGAAGCATTAAAGGCTTGGCTCGGAAATGCAGAGCGTGAGAAGACTTTACTTGAGGAAAGACTTCAGAGTCTCTTCTCAGATGGAATTACCAAATTCCGGAATTACAAGCAGGACACAGATCTGGCCATTACAGATGTTGGTTCCAGAGCTTCAAGACTTTCTCTTACCAAAACAAGAATGACAGCAGAGAAGTCTACTATCAACACTCTCATTTCGGACAATGAGGACAGAGAACTATCCGATATTTTGATCGACTATGAATCTGCTTACACTGCTTACCAGTCTTCCCTGACAGCAGCCAGCAAGATTAATAAAATGACATTATTAGATTACATATAAAAACTGACTAATGGTGAAAGGAGAGCAGATTTATCTGCGGGAACGGCATGTTAGTAAATACCAGAATATTTGGAGAAATTGAAATTAATGATGACAAGATCGTTACCTTTGAGAACGGAATCATCGGATTCCCAGACTTGAAGCATTTCGCGCTTGTTTATGATGAGGAGAAGAAGGGCACTACAACTATAAGCTATCTTCAGTCAATTGATGAAGGCAATTTTGCCTTACCTGTAATGAATCCGACTATTGTAAAGGAAGATTACAATCCATTCGTTGAGGAGGAGTTACTTAAGCCATTAGGCGTGCTTGATGCCAACAATATGTGTGTTGTGGTAACTGTTAAGGTACCTCGCCAGATTGAGGACATCTCCGTGAATTTAAAGGCTCCTATCATTATTAATGTAGACACTCTTAAGGGAGCTCAGGTTATTATCGAGGATAGTTACCCTGTTCGCTTTAATATCTACGAGATATTGAAGGCTGCAAAAGAGGGAAAGGGGGACAAGTAAATGCTAGCTTTAACCAGAAGAAAGGGCGAGGCATTAGTCCTCAATAACAATATAGAATTAACAGTGCTTGAGGTTAAGGGAGATCAGGTTAAGATCGGAATCCAGGCACCAAAGGAGGTTTCCATCTACCGTAAGGAAATCTACTTACAGATTCAGCAGGAGAATGAAGAGACAATGCAGAATGAGGGCATCGATCTTCTTAACAGCCTGTTATAGGTTTTTGGACACAGATTTTACACAAATTTCTATTAAAGAACTAAGAGTTGGCTCCGATATATTAGGCAAAGATAATATTCATCCCTGGTTTCGGAGGGATTACATTAGTTCACACGGAGGTGACGATATGTCAATAGAAGCAATCAAAACAGCAGGCATGGACTTTCAGGCTGCAACATCCAACAGTGTAAAACCTAATACTGAGACAGCAGCTAATACTCAGGAGGCGGCAAACGTATCCGAGGCAACTGCAAGTCGTACACTAGACATTTCTACCAAGGATAGCAGTAGAAGTGGCGATTATGAAGGATCTGAATCATCTGATTCCACAGCTGCAGAGGCGGTGAAGAAGGCGGTTGAGGAGATTAACAGACAGAATCCCAACAAGACCGTTCAGTTCGGTATTCATGACAAGACTGGTCGTATGACCATTAAGATTTTAGATAAGTCCACCAAGAGCGTAGTCAAGGAATTCCCAGCAGAGAAGACTCTTGACCTAATTGCCAAGGCCTGGGAGATGGCCGGCATTATGGTAGACGAGAAGCGATAGGAGGTATAGCCTATGGCAATCAGACTTACAGGTATGGCCTCTGGTCTGGATACAGATTCCATGGTACAGGAACTGGTATCTGCATACAGCACCAAGCTTGAGACTTACGAGAAACAGAAAACTAAATTAGAGTGGAAGCAGGAAACCTGGAAGGATTTAAATTCCAAGGTATATTCCTTCTACACAGGCTCTTTAAGCAGTTTAAGATTAGCATCTTCCTTTGCTAATAAGAAGTCAGCAACTTTGTCAGATTCAACCAAGGGAACGGTATCCGCTACATCCTCCGCTCCAAATGGAACACAGACTGTTAAAATCAATGCCTTGGCTAAGGCCACTTATTATACAGGTAGCAAGATTAATACAGCAGTTCTGGGAGATAAGGCAAGTAAGACTACTAACCTTGCATCAATCGGAATCAACAACGATACAACCATTAACTTCCATATGAAGGATGGAACCGAGACTGATGCAGATGGCAAAGAGGTACAGAAGTACAAGGATGTGTCTGTTACAGTAAATGGAACGGATACTATTGAAGAACTCCTTACCAGAATTAAGGAGAAGACAGGGCTTAACGCCTCCTTCGATACTAATAGCCAGAGATTTATCATTAACGGTGAATCCGGTGCGGCTAACGATTTCGAAATTCAGGCTGGAACTATTAACCAGAGTGTGGGTACAGGCGAGTATGACGAAGAGGGTAACGAGATTATGGAAACCCAGACAGTCGCTGATGCCAACTCCACAGCAGCCTTAACAGCGCTTGGACTTGGGGCAGGTGTATCCAAGCAGACCGCTTCTGATGCAGAGTTCGAGATTAACGGAGCCGAGTACACCAGCACAAGTAACTCCATTACAGTAAACGGATTAACTATCAATGCTACTGGTGTATCTGACAATGTAATGACTGTAAATGTAGCTACTGATACAGACGGTATCTACAATATGATTAGGGATTTCTTCAGCGACTATAATACACTGGTCAATGAGCTGACTAAGGATTACAACGCTGATAATGCCAAAGATTACGAACCACTTACAGATGATGAGAAGGAGTCAATGTCCGATACTGAAATCGAGAAGTGGGAGAAGAAGATTAAGGATTCTCTTTTAAGAAGAGACGACACGCTTAACTCTATTATCTCTGCTATGACAACAGCTCTGGCGAGTGGAGTTAGTGTAAACGGCAAAACATATTATCTGTCAAGCTTCGGTATACAGACCTTAGGTTTTACTGGTTCTGCAGACAATGAGTATAATGCCTACCACATTGATGGTGACAGCAAGGACTCCAACAGTGCAGACAATACAGATAAGCTTAGAGCCATGATAGAAAGTGATCCTGAAACAGTTCAGGCCTTCTTCACCGGACTTGCACAGAAAGTATATGACAACCTTCATACTAAGATGTTATCAACAACTCTTAGATCTGCCTACACTGTTTACAACGACAAACAGTTAGACACTGAGATGAAGAATATTAAGAGTACCATATCTGATTGGGAAGATAAGGTGGCTGATTATGAGGACAAGTGGTATGACAAGTTCTCAGCAATGGAGACTGCATTGACAAAACTCCAGTCACAGACTTCACAGTTAACATCCCTGTTAGGTGGAAGCTAAAAAAGGAGGAATGAAAGATGGCAGTAGCAAAGAATCCATATGCAACCTATAATACCAACCGTATTTTGACAGCAAGCCCTGCCGAGTTAACACTTATGCTTTACGATGGAGCTATTAAGTTTAACAATATCGCCATTATGGCTATTGAGCAGGGAGATATTGAAAAGGCTTATGTCAATATCACCAAGGTAAAGGATATCATTGTAGAGTTCCAGTGCACATTGGACCGCAGATATCCAGTAGCCCAGGATTTTGATAATGTATATACCTATATCAAGCAGCGTCTCCATGATGCCAACATGACTAAGGATAAGGAAATCTTAGAGGAGGTTGGCACTCACCTTCATACTATGAGAGATACCTGGAAGGAAGTAATGGAGGCTAACCGCTTAAAGCAGGTTAAGTAAAATGGCAGACAAAGATTATATAGACATCCTTATTGATGGACTTAAGAAGAAAAAGAAACTTCTCCTATCGATAATGGATAGCAACGAAGCTCAGTTTAAGGTACTTGAAGAGCAGGGCGACAAAATGTTGGACCTGTGGGAGGAACTGGTAAATGAGAAGGCAAAATTAATCGATGAGATTAATGAGTTAGACCAGGGCTTTCAGGAAGTATATAACAGGGTTTCGGATGAACTTAGCAAGAACAAGTCGAGCTACCAAGATCAGATTCGCACTATGCAGGGACTGATTAAAGAAATAACGGAAATTGGTATCGACTTGCAGGCCTCTGAGGCTAAGAATAAATCCTTAGCCCAGCAGGCATTTGTAGTCCTTAAGAAACGTGGACGAAGCATCAGACAGTCTAATCAGGTTGCAAAAGCCTATGCAGACAACATGAAGAAGTTAAATTTCGTGGATCCACAGTTTCTGGATAGGAAGAATTAATCAGGATAATGGAGCACAGCTCTTTATCATAGGGTATATCCCAAGCAAGTTAATTTTTACTTCGGGTTTGCGCAAATCCGGGGTACCACACCATAACATACGGCAAGGAAGCCGAACAACATTTATTTCAAGGAGGAAATTATTATGAGTATGGTAGTACAGCACAATTTATCAGCAATGAACACAAACAGACAGTTAGGTATCTCTACAGGTGCACTGTCTAAATCAACTGAAAAGTTATCATCTGGTTACAGAATCAACAAGGCAGCAGACGACGCAGCAGGTCTTAAGATTTCCGAGAAGATGAGATCTCAGATCCGTGGTATCGACCAGGCATCTAACAACGCAGAGAACGGTGTATCTCTTATCCAGACAGCAGAGGGTGCTCTTAACGAGACTCAC
>JAZQNS010000007.1:0-1763 GCA_045627425.1 Lachnospiraceae bacterium
AGATCTTGATAACTTCACTAACCTTAGCTATGTTGCGGATTTAATATATAATCCCTTGGCAACCAGGCTTATAGTTTCGGCGGAAAAAAGAGGCATAAAAGCCTCAAACGGTCTTCCAATGCTAGTGGCCCAGGGACTGGAATCTGAGAGACTGGGACTTGGAAAGGAATTAGAAGAAAGAGAGATAGAAAGGGTTATTCAGGAAATTTTTAATAAAACAGCCATAATTTCACTTGTTGGAATGCCAGGTGTCGGGAAAACAACTCTTGGGAGCTGCCTTGCAAAAATGCTTAAAAAGGAATTTGTAGACCTTGATGCCTACATAGCTTTAACCACCGGCAAAAGTCCTGCGGAAATAATCGAGAGTGAGGGTGAAGAAGCCTTCAGAGAGATTGAGACTGCAGCCTTAAGAACAATATCAGAGAGAAGGGGCATTGTCCTTGCCACGGGTGGTGGTGTGGTTACAAGACCGGAGAATAAGTCTATCCTTAGGCAAAATGGCCCTGTTATATTCCTTGACTCGGATATTTCAAATCTTGCCACAGAGGGAAGACCAATCAGTGCAAGGAAGGGGCTGGAAATGCTCTATCTAGAGAGAAAACCTCTCTATTTAGATTTTGCCTCATTAGTAATTGAATACGGCAGCAGTACAGAGGAAACTGCTATAGAAATAATAAAAGCTCTTAGGCTCTAATACTAATTGCCTAAGAGCTTATTTTATGGTACATTTAAGGGTGGAAAAAGAGGTTCATTTAGGAGGATTAAAATGGAAGCCTACAAGCAGGAGTTTATTGAATTTATGGTTGAGTCCGACGTATTAAAGTTCGGAGATTTCACACTTAAGTCTGGTCGTAAGTCACCATTCTTTATGAATGCAGGTGCCTATGTCACAGGCAGTCAGCTTATGAGACTGGGCGAGTATTACGCAAAAGCAATTCATGATACCTACGGAGATGACTTTGATGTCCTTTTTGGACCAGCATATAAGGGTATTCCTATTGCTGTAGTTACAGCAGTGGCATACTCCAAGCTTTACAACAAAGAGGTTCGCTACTGTTCCGACAGAAAGGAAGAGAAGGACCACGGCGCTGACAAGGGTTCCTTCCTTGGCTACAAGCTTAAGGATGGCGACCGCGTCATTATGATTGAGGATGTTACAACATCCGGTAAATCCATGGAGGAGACAGTTCCTAAGGTAAGAGGAGCCGCAGATGTCACTATTGTGGGACTCATGGTATCCCTTAACAGAATGGAAGTTGGTCAGGGCGGTAAGAAATGTGCTCTTGATGAAATAAAGGATCTCTATGGATTTGATACAGCAGCTATCGTAACCATGTCTGAGGTTATTGAGCATCTTTACAACAGAGAGTGCCAGGGCAGGGTTGTGATTGATGATGAGATGAAGAAAGCCATCGATGCTTATTTCGAGCAGTACGGAGCTAAGTAGGAGGCAGCATGAACGAAAAGATTTTTAAGTCAATGGGTAGAACCGGTGTGGCAGCCATAGTGGTTGGCATTATTGTTGCAGCTGTAGGAGTAGCCTGTGGCGTGGTTTCCATTGTTTTCGGAAGCAATTTATTAAAGAAGAGAGATCAGATTACATTTTAAGGAGTCATTATGGCCCGTAAGAAAAGAAAAGCCAAATTCGCAGGCAGGAAGCAGTCTGTCCCAGGACTGGTGGGACTGGCCCTTTCGATTGTATGTATAGTTGCTCTATTTGCCATACTGAGTGCTTCCTATAAGGGGGCTGGCAGTTTGAGTAT
>JAZQNS010000008.1:0-71856 GCA_045627425.1 Lachnospiraceae bacterium
AATACCATAGGCATTACGTTAACAGCTGTACCCCATGAATAAGGGATATCGTTATCTCTTCTATATACGTTAGCACGTGGGTTATCCCATGACTTAAATACAGCCTCGATAGCAAGCTTGAGCTGTACAACTGGATCTGAAGGGAAGTCTTCACCAAGCTGATTCTTATACTCAGCCTTGAACTGAGCTGCAAGCTCCTTAAGATCTGCTGCAGTAAGCTCTACGTCGAACTTAACACCCTTCTTCTCCTTCATTTCGTCGATAAGCTGCTCGAAGTACTTCTTACCAACTTCCATAACTACGTCAGAGAACATCTGGATGAATCTTCTATAAGAATCGTATACGAATCTTTCAAACTTAGGATCAGAGTTACCAGCGATCATTGCTGCAACTACTTCATCATTTAAACCAAGGTTAAGGATAGTATCCATCATACCTGGCATGGAAGCTCTAGCACCGGAACGAACGGAAACTAAAAGTGGATTCTTAAGATCGCCGAACTTCTTGCCGTTGATCTCCTCCATCTTCTTTACGCCCTCCATGGTCTGAGCCATGATCTCGTCATTAATCTTGCGACCATCTTCATAGTACTGTGTACAAGCTTCTGTTGTGATAGTGAAGCCCTGAGGTACTGGAAGACCAATGCTGCTCATCTCGGCAAGGTTAGCGCCCTTTCCACCGAGGATGTTACGCATGGACATGTCGCCTTCGCTAAACATATAGACCCATTTGTTAGCCATTTTACTTTCCTCCTACTGTTTTTCTTTGTTTGTATTTATAAATTACGCCTAGATATTTTACCACACTCGTCAAGTAAAATATAGTCTTTTTTTGCCCATTGGCAAAAATAAATGAAAATACTTAATCTTCAGCATTAATTTGGCTCATTTTTTTATTTTCAAACTTCTTTAGTTCTTCTATATAACGATTTCCTATTGGACTTAAATGAGAACCTTTTCTTCTTATGTATCCAATTTTCATTCTCTCTGTTTCCTTCAAAGGAACCGCCATATAGTCATCTCCGTTTAATTCATCACACACAATTCCCGGACACAAAGTGTATGCATACAAGCCAATCATCAGGTTTAAAACCGTCGCCCTGTCATTGGCCTTTATCAGTCTTTTATACTCATATGTTGATTTCATCTCCTCTGCCAGGTAAAAGGAAGCCTGTTTTCCCTGATCAAAGGAAATACAAGGATAAAGATCTAAATCCTTCATAGATATTCTTTCTTTTTTTGCCAATGGATGTGTCACATGTAAATATACATATGTATCGCATTCAAAAAGGGGTATAAATGTAAGGGCATTATCCCTAATCATCTTAAGGATTACCTGTTCATTAAAATCATTTAAGTAAAGCACCCCTATTTCCGACTTGAAATATCTTACGTTATCTATTACATCCCTGGTATTTGTCTCATGAACTGCGAACTCGTAGGTATCAAGTCCAAATTCCCTTACAGTTTCCACAAATGCCTTTACGGCAAAAGTATAATGCTGGGTTGAAACAGAGAACTTTTTCTTGGCCTCTTTATTTAAATACTTATCAGAAAGAAGAGAATACTGATCAATTACCTGCCTTGCATAACCTAAGAACTCCTCTCCCTCTGGTGTTAACACTATTCCTCTGTTTGATCTTATAAAAATATCTATTGCAAGTTCAGTCTCCAGCTCTTTTATGGATTCTGAAAGTGATGGCTGTGAAATAAACATTTTCTTACTTGCCTCATTCATGGAACCGGAATCTGCAACCGCAATAACATATCTTAATTGCTGTAATGTCATCTTTTCCCTCCTTATTTGAATAATATAATAGCTCATTTTGGCTATAGGTACAACCTATAGCCAAATATAGTTTTATAGTGTTAACACTGAACCAAAAAGAAGTGTCATAATAGCCTCGTTGAGCAAAGAAAAAGGAGTTACACATGAAGGCAATAGAGGTTATTTCACTTAGTAAAATATATGAGGACAGAGAGGGTTCCTTCAAGGCCCTTTCAGATGTAAACCTGACCATTGAGACAGGTGACATATATGGAATTATCGGAATGAGTGGTGCAGGCAAATCAACCCTGGTCCGCTGCTTAAACTACCTCGAAAAGCCAACTTCTGGCAGGGTTATCATTGAAGGAACAGACCTTTCAACCCTTAAAGAAAAAGACCTTCAGCTTCTAAGGAGAAAGGTCTCCATGATTTTTCAGCAGTTCAACCTTTTAAATCAGAAAAATGTTTTGGAAAATGTATGCTTTCCATTGAGATTAAAGGGAGTTAAGAAGAACGAGGCAAAAGAAAGAGCCTTAGAGCTTCTGTCCTTAGTTGGACTTGAAGACAAGGCCTTCTCCTACCCTTCTAAACTTTCAGGTGGTCAGAAGCAGCGAGTTGCTATTGCAAGAGCTCTGGCTTCAGACCCCTCAATTCTTCTATGTGACGAGGCAACTTCCGCCTTAGATCCACAAACAACAGGACAGATTCTTGACCTTCTTAAAGTTATACACGACAAAATGGGCATTACAATAGTTCTAATCACCCATGAAATGTCTGTAGTAAGAACCGTCTGTAACAAGGTTGCTCTTATAGATCAAGGTATCCTGTTAAAGAAGGGCGACGTCAAGGAGGTACTTGATCATGTTGGATAACACTACTGTAAATATGTTGATAGAAGGCACAATTGCCACCCTCTATATGACAATAACCGCCACCCTCTTTGGTTATCTCATAGGTTTGCCCATGGGAGTCCTCCTAACAATCACCAACGAGGGTGGATTAAAACCAAATCCGTTTGTTTACCGATTGCTGGATGCAATTTCTAACCTTTTTAGAAGCATCCCATTTTTAATTCTCCTAATAATGATTATACCATTCACCAAGCTTATTGTAGGGCGTTCATACGGCTCAACAGCCACTATAGTGCCATTAGTTGTGGCATCAGCGCCCTACATTGCAAGAATGGTGGAATCCTCACTAAAGGAGGTGGATTCGGGCGTCATAGAAGCCGCCCTCTCTATGGGGGCTAGCAATCTTTATATCATATTCCACGTACTTCTTGTGGAAGCAAGATCTTCACTGATTGTAAACGCAACAATAGCTCTTGGCACAGTCCTTGGCTATTCTGCAATGGCAGGAACTGTTGGCGGTGGAGGTCTGGGCGACATAGCTGTAAGATACGGCTACTACAGATATCAGACGGACATCATGTTAATCACTGTTGCCCTTTTAGTACTACTATTCCAGATTTTCCAGAATTCTGGCATGAAAATAGCCAGTCTTCTAGATCATAGAAAATTAAACATAATGAAATGAGGAAGAAAAAAATGAAAAAAAGAATAATTACCCTAGTATTATTATTAAGCTTATGCCTTTTATCTTTTGCCGGCTGCAGCAAAGAATCCGCTAAGGATTCTGAGCTAATTCCAATTACAGTTGCTGCATCTTCTACACCGCATGCTGAAATCCTAGAGGAAGCCAAAGCTCTCTTAAAGGAAGAGGGTTATGACCTTCAGATTACCGTATTTGATGATTATGTACAGCCTAACCTTGTTGTAGACTCCGGAGAATTCGACTGCAACTATTTCCAGCACACTCCATATCTTGACAGTTTCAACGAGGAACAGGGAACTGATTTAAGCGTAGCAGGATCAATTCACTATGAGCCATTTGGTTTATATCCAGGCAAAAAATCCTCCCTTGATGACATCTCAAACAATGACGTAATCGCCATTCCAAACGATACAACCAACGAAGCCCGTGCTTTATTGTTGTTACAGGACAATGGTTTAATTACGCTTAAAGAAGGTGCCGGACTTACAGCAACTGTAAATGATATAGTGGATAATCCTTACAACCTTGTGTTGGAAGAATTAGAAGCTGCACAGATAGCAAGGGTTGTTGATGAAGTATCCTTCGTGGTTCTTAATGGAAACTACGCATTGGAAGCTAGTCTATCTGTCGCAAAGGATTCTATAGCATTTGAATCATCAGAGTCGGAAGCAGCCAAAACATATGTAAACATTATTGCTGTAAAGACTGGAAATGAGAATTCAGAGAAAATACAAGCCTTGGTAAATGTATTAAAATCTGAAGCAATAAAGAATTTCATAAATGAAAAGTATGATGGTTCAGTAATTCCATTTAACTAATCATATTAAAAGACCTCTGGAAATCCAGAGGTCTTATTTTATGTTAAAAACTAGAATGTAAACTTGTCTGCAAAGTATGCATCTAACTCTGCAATAGGAATTCTAACCTGATCCATTGTATCACGGTCACGAACTGTTACAGCATTATCTTCTTCGGAATCAAAGTCATAGGTTACGCAGAATGGAGTACCAATCTCGTCCTGTCTTCTGTATCTCTTTCCAATATTTCCACGATCATCGAACTCACAGTTATACTTCTTTGAAAGTTCTGCGAAAACCTTCTCAGCACCTTCATTTAGCTTCTTTGACAGAGGAAGAACACCAATCTTTACTGGTGCTAATGCTGGATGGAAATGAAGCACTGTACGAATATCAGGCTTCTCTTCTGTTCCGATATTCTCCTCATCATATGCTGCGCATAAGAATGCAAGTGTTACACGGTCAGCACCTAATGATGGCTCAATAACATATGGAACATACTTCTCGTTAGTCTCATCATCAAAGTAGGTTAAATCCTGTCCGGATGCTTCCTGATGGCGACCTAAATCATAGTCTGTTCTGTCTGCAATACCCCAAAGTTCTCCCCATCCAAATGGGAATAAGAACTCAAGGTCAGTAGTTGCCTTTGAATAGAATGCGAGTTCTGCAGGATCGTGGTCACGATCTCTAAGCTCCTCATCCTTAAGACCTAAAGACTTTAACCAGTTAATACAGAAGGCTTTCCAGTAAGCAAACCACTCAAGGTCTGTGTCAGGCTTACAGAAGAACTCAAGCTCCATCTGTTCAAACTCTCTGGTTCTGAAGGTAAAGTTACCTGGTGTAATCTCATTTCTGAAAGACTTTCCAATCTGGCCAATACCAAATGGTACCTTCTTTCGGCTGGTTCTCTGAACATTTTTAAAGTTTAAGAAAATACCCTGGGCAGTCTCTGGACGAAGATATACTGTGTTCTTGGCATCCTCAGTAACACCCTGAAAGGTTTTAAACATAAGATTAAACTGTCTAATATCGGTAAAGTTGTGCTTGCCACATGTAGGACATGGAATGGATTTTTCCTTGATGTAGTTCATCATTTCCTCTGGTTCCCAAGCATCTAATGCCTTTTCAACAGAGAAACCATTCTTCTCGTTAAAATCCTCGATAATCTGGTCAGCTCTGAATCTTCCATGACACTCACGACAATCTGTAAGTGGATCGGAGAATCCTCCCACATGTCCAGTGGTAATCCATGTCTGTGGATTCATTAAAATAGCACAGTCAACACCGACATTGTATGGGTTCTCCTGAATGAACTTCTGCCACCATGCCTTCTTAACATTATTCTTAAGCTCTACTCCAAGGTTGCCGTAATCCCAGGTATTTGCGAGACCACCGTAGATCTCGGAACCCGGATATACGAATCCTCTTGATTTGGCAAGAGCAACGATTTTTTCCATTGTTTTTTCCATATGTATTCTCCTTACTTATAAATAACCACCAACAAATCGTCTCCTGTTGAAAGAGGTGATACTGTATCAGCGGAAATTAGCTTAACATTGTTTGAAATATATTCTATACTGCCTTTTATCTTAATTCCGATTCTCTGGTTGGTAATAACCACCTTTAAGTCCTGCTCCATCAGGGCAGAGTCAACAGCATTTCCAGTCGCTGTGCCGCTAACTGAAAGATACTTACCATCCAGTGAATAGCCCATATCTCTTGCCTCTTCAATTGTGCCGGCAAAAAGAACCGCTCCAGTAAAGGCTGCATAATCTCCATAGCTTTTATAAGTCATGTATGAGCTTGCAATGCCATCCTTAACGCTAAGCTTGTTAAGCTTTACTGCTTTATTGCCAGTAGACTCGTTATAGGCCTCGATAGTCTCCTCCATAAAGGATTTAAGCTCGTCTTCACTGTAATAATCTTCTGTGAAGGATTCTAGTGTGGCTTCTATAACCTTACCATTTTTCTTTATGTAGAGGCAGGATTCCTCAGTGTCAAACTTAGGGCTGCACCCGGATATTCCTACCATGAGAACCAAAGCTAATGCTACTAATATGATCTTTTTCATAATATATCTCCTTAAAAAACGTATTTAATTATACTTTTTTTATCTCCATTTGTAAATCCAGCATATCAAGGGAATTAAACCTTCTGTCAATATGCTTTTCAATAAAGCCATCAAGAATAGACTCCATCTCCTCCAAAACATTTGGCAAAACTTTGAAGTTGTAAAGCTTATTAATCGGAGCACTGGCTATATAATTTAAGGCATAAACCGTGGACTCGTTATAGCCCATGTCCGTTGTGACCAAAGGATACTCTCCGAAAAGTACCATAGCTTTCATCTCATATATACGTCTAACAAGTCTGTTATCTATTGAATCCTTTAAAAGCGCCTTCATGGATATGTAAAGGAGATTTAGCATATCTCCCCCATCCAGGTTTTCTCTTGTATAATAATTAGCTATCTCCAAAAAATAAAAGCCATAGGCAGCCACAAAGGGATCCATAGCCAATTCTCTGAAATACTCATCCACACCGGCCTTAACCAGAGTGTAGGATTCTCTTCCAACATACATTTCAAAGTCGCCGAAGGTAAAAGGATTAGATGCTGCAAGAAGGGCAGAGTTCTGCTTTCTTGCACCTCTTGCAAAGGCTGTTATTCTTCCTGCTTCCTTGGTCAGAATCACAAGTCTCTTATCAACTTCACCCACCGGGCCAGCGGACAAAACCATGCCCTTATAAACTATTCTCTCACTCATGGATTAGTCATTAATCCTCTTCTTGTCATAGCCAAAATTCTTCATCTGAATGTCGGAATCTCTCCAGTTCTTCTGAACCTTAACGAAAAGCTTCAGATTAACCTTTAAATCAAGAAGCTTCTCAATTTCAAACCTTGCATTGGAGCCAATCTTCTTTAGCATCGCTCCCTGCTTTCCAATAATAATACCCTTATGGGATTCTCTCTCGCAGACTATGGTGGCATCAATGTCCATAATCCTGCTTCCCTTTCTCACTTTCATGGAATCAATCATTACTGCTATTCCATGAGGAACCTCCTCATCTAATGCATGAAGGGACTTCTCTCTAATAATCTCAGCCACAATCTGTTTCTCTGGCTGATCAGTAACTGTATCCTCGTCATAGTACATTGGACCATATGGAAGATACTTAAACAAAGTGTCTAACAGTTCTGAAACATTGTCACCAGTCTTGGCAGACACAGGAACAATCTCGGCAAAATCATAGATTTTACTGTATTTATCAACGAATCGGATTAAATCCTCCTTCTTAACCATATCTATTTTGTTTACGGCAAGAATTACGGGATTCTTTACTTTATTAAGCTGCTCTGCAATATGCTTCTCTCCTGCTCCAATAAAGTCACTAGGCTCTACTAACCATACAACTACGTCCACATCAGTGATAGATCTTTCAGCCACATTTACCATATACTCACCAAGCTTGTTGGTAGCCTTGTGAATACCGGGTGTGTCTACAAATACAATCTGGCCTCTATCCATATCTGTATAAACAGTCTGAATCTTATTTCTGGTGGTCTGAGGTTTCTTGGAAGTAATGGCAATCTTCTGACCGATCATCTGGTTCATAAGAGTGGATTTACCTACATTTGGTCTTCCAATTAAAGTTACAAATCCTGATTTAAACTGATTCATATATTCTCCATTTCTTAAAGCTCTCCCGGAAAAACCGGGAGAGCCTTTGATAAACTATCTGTTTAAGCCTCTAAGGGTCTTGAATATGTCCTTAGCTTCTTTAATCTTGTTATCATTACCGATAACGCAGAGGTGATTCTGCTTTACTACAGCATCAAGAGGTGCAGCGAAGGATCTGATATCCTCAACACTTGCATTGATAACCTGGTCTCTCTCCTCCTGAAGTGATTCATAGCTTATATTTCTCTTTAAGAGTCCCATAGCTCTAGCACCCTTCTGGGATGGAGATAATGGTCTGTCCAAGCCTCCGATAGTACCAACGATAAACTTGGTCATTTCAAGATCATCCGCCTCAAAGTTCTCAAGATATTCCTTAACACCCTCATATACTGAAAGTGTCTTAGTAAGGTTAGGGTCTCTGTAGGATGTGAAGGCTGCATCACCAGTCTTGTCAATCTTTAGTCCGCATCCATATGCTCCACCCTTAACACGAATGTTCTTATATAAGTACTCTGTACTCATAATTACTCTTAAGAGGTTCATTGCTCCATGATACTTGAATCCTGCATTTTTGTAGTTTCCTGCAAGACAAACATACTGTACCTGAGATGCTGTCATGATACCCTCTGTCTTCTCTGAAAGTTTAAGGGATGTCTCTAACTCTCTTTCTAAGACCTCATGGCAAAGTCCATCCTTAACAAGCTTAACAAGTGGCTCAATCTCACTAAACTCTTCTCTTCTGCATGTGGAGGATACTGTTAAATACTCCTCTCTGAAGATATATTTTGAAAGGAAAGTAAGATTCTCAATTATCTCTGCTTTTCTATCCTCGAAATGCTCGTCTAAATCAACAAGGAAATCCAAGTATCCAATTCCCTCGTATAAATCTCTTACAGCAGCTCTCTCATTGAAGTAGGAACCTGCTCTTAATGCACCATATGCATTGCCGCTCCAGCCCATATCTTCATCGAGTCTTGATCTTGTCTCTGAAATAAGTTCCTTAAGTCTCTTCTCAGAATCATAGCGTGAGGACTTAATGATCTCATTTACCAGCTTAGTAGCAACATCCATTTTGCCATAAATGTTCTTTAAGGAAACAATGAAGGTAAGATCATAGTTGTCAGCTTCATCAAGCTTCTCAAAAATAGAGATTCCTGCTCCGATTCCACCAGTGGTTCTGTCGATTTCAGCTGATAACTCTTCATAAGAGTATTTTTCGGTATCTACCAGTCCGAAGATGTCCTTAAACAGACCAAGATAGCTAATGGTCTTCTCATCTCTCATTGGAAGATCAAAATGAAGTCTTAAGTAATGAATACCATTGGTCTCGTAGTCATGGAATACTGTCTTTACTCCTGCTACTTCATTGACCTCATTATTGAAATCCTGTGCCTTCTTCTCAATATCAGAAACCTGAAGCTGAGGAATTGTGGCAAGATCCTCCTTGCTTGAAGGCTCCTCCTGATACTTCTTAAGTTCAGCTGTCCAGGCAACTAAAGCATCAATCTCCTCATCTGTCATGGAAGCCTTCTTATCTGCAAGAAGCTTCTTAAGCTCCTCTTCCTCTCTTGTTGCCTTACCCTTTTCAGGACTTAATGTTACATAAGCACCAAAGGTATTGTCTAGTAAGCACTCCTTAATTAAATCCTCGTAATATGATGTGTTAATCTTCTCTCTTAAGCTCTTATAAACATCTAAGAGTTCAATGCTAGACCATGGGTCCATCTCATCATATAACCAGGTATTTAAGCTGTCGATGGCATAATAGAGGCCCTTAGCCATACCGCCAAAGTCAGCCTCTCTGTATCTGAACTCCATCTTGTTAAGGGAAGCCTCAAGGTTCTTTTTGCTAATACCCTTTTCTACTGTCTCTGTAAGAACCTCTCTAATAATTCTCTTAAAATCGGATAGCTGACCTGCCTCCGCATTCTTAGCAGAGATTGTAAAAAGGTGCTGTCTTGTATAATTGCTAATTCCACCACCGATATCATTACCAACACCAGCGTCTAAAAGTGCCTGCTTAAGTGGTGCACCTGGCATATTGAGTAAGCAGTGTGCAATCACATCAAAGGCAACAACCTTTTCTGGCATAGTTGAGTCGCTGACAATAAGGTTTAAGGAATACTCTGTTTTACCCTTCTCATCCTCATCCTCTGTGATGGAGTAGGTCTCTGTAACTTCCTTAAGCTCATTAAATGGCTTCTGAAAATCAATCTCAGAATTCACATCGATAATGTCATACTTTGATAAATAGTCTCTGTCCATGAAGAGAAGTCTCTCATTCATGTCCATGTTTCCTGCAAGACATATGTAGGAGTTACATGGATGATAATATGTTCTGTGGAAGTCTAAGTAGGATTCGTAGGTAAGCGTTGGAATATACTTAGGATTTCCACCGGAATCTCTTGAATATGGAGTGTCTGGGAACATAGCCTTGTTCACAGTCATCATCATCACTTCTTCTGATGATGAGTAGGCACCCTTCATCTCGTTATAAACTACTCCGTTATACTTAAGCTCTGCATCCTTAGACTCAAGCTCATATCTCCAGCCCTCCTGACGGAAGATTTTCTCTTCCTTGTAAATGTTAGGACAGAGTACAGAATCCATATAAACGCCCATAAGATTTTTAAAATCCTGGTCAT
Source organism: Lachnospiraceae bacterium (assembly GCA_045627425.1). Lineage (GTDB taxonomy): Bacteria > Bacillota > Clostridia > Lachnospirales > Lachnospiraceae > XBB1006. The sequence continues at coordinate 10,444 of JAZQNS010000008.1, forward strand.
TGCATGAAGCAACTGGATATATAGTCTTATCTGGATAAGTCATGGCATTTAAGAAGGTCTGTAAGGAACCCTTTGCAAGCTCTGTAAATGGATCCTTTACAGGATACTTCTCTGAACCATTTAAAACTGTATGCTCAATAATATGTGGAACTCCTGTATCACCAACTGGTGGAGTTCTGAAACCGATACAGAAAACCTTGTTCTCATCATCATTTGAAATTAAAACTACCCTTGCTCCTGATTTCTTATGCTTAAGCAGAGTACCCTCAGACTTGATTCCCTCAAGGTGTCTCTCATCTAACACATCATAAAGTGCTAAAACCTCTTTTGATAACATAAAACTTTCTCCTTATCTTAATATAAAAGGGCATACCGAATCCGGTATGCCCTTAAAGAAAACTTAAACCGCTGCGTCAGCCTTCTCAACTGCTGCAATTGCATTCTTCTGCATTGGAATACGGCAGTTCTTGTTGCTACCGAACTCAACAATTACAGTGTCGTCCTGCATATCAATAAGTGTTCCGTAGAAACCGCTGCTTGTAAGTACTGTATCGCCTACAGCCATCTCAGCTAACATCTGATTCTTTCTCTTAGTCTCCTTCTGCTGTGGTCTAATCATCATGAAGTACATCATAACGAAGATCACAACAACCATACCTATAGTATAGATATTGCTCATTGTGCTTGATGTAAGTAAAACCATTAATACTTCCTCCATTTTTTACAGTAACCAGGCAAAATCATTGCCCAGTCTCTTCACATATTTTACACGAAATATAGCCTTTAGTAAAGCATTTTTAGGCCTCTCCGGCTTCCATGCTCTCAAGACGTTCTTTCTTAAATTCTTTAAAATTTCCTGCATCTAAGGCATCCCTGATTTCCTCCATAAGATGGTTGTAGAAATAGAGATTATGTAGAACTAAAAGACGCATTCCGAGCATTTCTTTTGCCTTGAAAAGGTGTCTTATGTAGGCTCTTGAGTAATGCTTACAGGCTGGGCACTGACAGCCCTCCTCAAGCGGTCTCATATCGTATTTGTACTTCTCGTTGTTAAGATTCAGCTTGCCAAACTTAGTGTAGGCATGTCCATGACGACCATTTCTGCTAGGATATACACAGTCGAAGAAGTCAATTCCGCGATCAACAGCCTCTAGAATATTTGCAGGTGTACCTACTCCCATAAGGTAGGTAGGCTTGTCAACTGGCAGGTGTGGGACTGTAACATCAAGAATATGATACATCTGCTCGTGGGTCTCTCCCACCGCGAGTCCGCCAACTGCATAGCCATCCAGATCCATCTCTGCAATTCTTTTGGCATGATCAATTCGGATATCGTCGAAGATTGCTCCCTGATTAATTCCGAAGAGAAGCTGGTTCTTATTTACAGTATCAGGAAGAGAATTAAGTCTATCCATCTCAACCTTACATCTCTCTAACCATCTTGTGGTTCTTGCCACAGAATTCTCTACATACTTTTTTTCAGCAACAGAGCTTGGGCATTCATCAAAGGCCATTGCAATGGTGGAGCCCAGGTTAGACTGAATCTGCATTGATTCCTCTGGCCCCATAAATATCTTTGCTCCGTCTATATGGGATCTGAAGGTAACTCCCTCCTCAGTGATCTTTCTCATAGAAGCCAGAGAGAATACCTGAAAGCCACCGGAATCAGTAAGAATAGGTCTCTCCCAATTCATAAACTTATGAAGTCCGCCAAGTTCCTTTATTACCTTGTCACCAGTTCTTACATGAAGATGATATGTGTTAGATAACTCGACCTGAGTTCCAATATCATATAAATCCTGAGTGGAAACAGCTCCCTTAATTGCGGCCACAGTACCAACATTCATAAATAATGGGGTCTGAACGGTTCCATGGACAGTTTCAAACTGACCTCTCTTTGCTGCTCCCTCAGTTTTTAAAAGTGTATATTTTGCCATAAATGCACCTCTTTCCAGCAAGTATTTTACCACGGAAAGCCTTAAATCACAATGTTTATAGCCTTTTCTATAATGACTAATTGTGCTAACATATTAAGAGATATAAAGGAGGCAAAAATGGCTGGTTCAACATTTGGAAATAATATAAGGGTAACAAGTTTTGGTGAGTCTCATGGAAGGGCCACAGGCTGTGTCATAGACGGCCTTCCTGCTGGTTTTAAACTTGATCTAAAGGAACTAAAGAGCTATGTGGCAAGAAGAAAACCAGACCCTGAAAATGGCGGTACTAATAGAATCGAAGAAGATGAACTGATAATCCTAAGCGGTCTCTTAGATGAAACTACTCTTGGTACTCCACTTACCATTATGGTTGAAAATAAGGATGTAAAATCATCTGACTATGAAGAGATAAAAGACATCTACAGACCTGGTCATGGAGATGTAACATACGACTTAAAGTATGGCTTACGGGATGAAAATGGGGGCGGCAGAGCTTCCGGAAGAGAAACCTTAAGCCGCGTAATTGCCGGGGGCATTGTGGTTCAGATGTTAAAGGCCTTAGGGGTAAGCTTCGAAAGTAAAGTATCTTACATAGGCTTCATGCATGGAAATGATGAGGCCGTTAAAGGTTACTTAGACCAGATAAGAAATGAGGGCGACTCCATGGGAGGCATCTGCGAGGTCTGTGTAAAGGGCCTTAGAGCCGGTCTTGGAGAGCCTGTGTTCAGAAAGGCTGATGCCCTGTTAACAGGTGCTGTAATGTCTATTGGAGCTGTAAAGGCTGTGGAAATCGGCGATGGTATTCAGGCTTCAACCTCCTTCGGTTCAGACTTTAACGACGAGATTACAGAGGTTAGTGAAAATGGTATAAAGGCTGGAAGTAACCACGCTGGAGGCATACTCGCAGGTATTACCACAGGACAGGACCTGGTTCTAAAGGCTCACATTAAACCGGTACCATCCATAAGAAAGGATCAGCACACAGTAACGAAGGACAATAGTCCTGTTATTCTTTCTGTACCTGGAAGACATGATGTATGTATTGCTCCCAGAGTTCTTGTTGTTGTGGAAGCCATGATGGCTATTAGTCTTATGGACCTTATGATGGACAATATGCACAGTAAATTCTCTTCCATGGAAGAATTTTATAAATAAACAAAACCCTTAGAGTGTGTGAATACCACCTTACTCTAAGGGTTTTTATTTGTTTTTCTTTATGCCGTCAGGCTACTCTGCCTTAATCTCTTCCTCTTCTCTTCTCAAAATATCACAGACATCCATATCAACGCCTAAATCAATCCATAGGGACTGCTTAGGATGTGGACAGGCTTCCATTTCCTCTCCGAGATCATTAAGGATTCTCTTAACGGTACATTTAACATTTTGTCCGTCTGGCTTCATAACCTCAATCTCCTCGCCCACAGAGAATTTGTTCTTCTGCTCAATGTGATAGAGGCCATCCTCTCTCTTTTCTGAAATCACTCCAAGATAGGTGTAATCCTTAAGATAGGTGTTGCTGTCATAAATCTGAGACTGTTCGTTAGCTCTACCGTAGAAGAAGCCTGTAGTGAACTGTCTGTAGGTACAATCAGAAATCTGATCAAGGTACCATGGCATGTTCTCCTTATACTTCTCAGGAGACTCAAGATAGTCATCAATAGCCTTTCTGTAGGTTCTTGCAACGGTTGCAACATAGAGGGCTGTCTTCATACGTCCCTCAATCTTAAAGGAATCTATTCCTGCATCTATTAGATCTGGAATGTGCTCAATCATGCAGAGGTCCTTGGAATTAAAAATATAGGTTCCTCTCTCATTCTCATATACGGGATAGTATTCCCCCGGTCTCTTCTCCTCAACGACAGCATACTTCCATCTGCATGGATGGGTGCAGGCACCACGGTTAGCATCTCTGCCAGTAAAGAAGTTGGAAAGAAGACAGCGTCCGGAATAGGAAATACACATTGCTCCATGAACAAAGGTCTCAATCTCCATATCTTCAGGGATATTTTCTCTAATCTCCTTTATCTCCTTTAAAGAGAGCTCTCTTGCAGTTACCACTCTCTTGGCGCCTAAGGCATGCCAGAAGTTAAAGGTACCGTAGTTTGTATTGTTGGCCTGGGTGGATACATGAAGCTCCATATCAGGCAAAACTTCCTTTGCAACTGTAAAGATACCAGGATCAGATATAATAAGGGCATCCGGTCCCACTTCCTTTAGTTCCTCGAAATACTTTCTGGCACCTGAAAGATCTCCATTGTGAGCAAGAATGTTGGCTGTAACGTAAACTCTTACTCCATGATCATGGGCGAATTTGACGCCTTCCTTCATATCTTCCAGGGAGAAGTTCTTAGCCTTTGCCCTAAGTCCGAAGGCCTCTCCGCCTATATATACTGCATCTGCTCCAAAAACAACCGCAACCTTAAGTACCTCAAGGCAGCTGGCAGGAATTAAGAGCTCTAATTCTCTTCTCTTCATTTCATATCTCCTTTTTAACACTGATGGAAACACCATCTCCAACAGGCAAAATAGCAGTTTCTAAACATTCCTCATGAGTTAGCTCATAAAGATAATCCCTCATTCTCTTATGAATGGTTCTGTTTCTTCTGGTAACCGCAAATCTGGATTCTATAATATCTCCATCCTGCAGTACATTATCAGACACCAGCATTCCGCCTGGTGCAAGCAGTCTTAGGACTTCAGGATAGAAATTAGGATACTGCCCCTTAGCCGCATCCATAAAGATAAAATCAAAGCTTCCCTCCATATCCTTAAGAATATCATTGGCGTCGCCACATAAGAGGGTTATAGTGTCGGAAAGACCTGCTTTCTCTATATTTTCTTTACAGATTGGTATCCTCTTCTCATAATTCTCAATGGTGGTAATCTTGCATTTTGCCGGATTATAGCTTGCCATTAAAATTGACGAAAAGCCGATGGCCGCCCCGATTTCCAGGATGGTCGCCGGCTTGTTGCTATATAAAAGAGTCTTTAGTAGCTGCTGAGTCTCTGTCCTGATTATAGGTACATAGTTCTCCTTAGCGTATCTTTCAAGCTCCGTCAAAAAGTCGTTATTACCGGTATTTAGAGAATTGATGTAAGAGACAAATCTCTCATCAACTATCATTCCTCTTCCTCCGAATAACCTCCGATGGTCCAAAGTATTTCCTCATGGTTCATACTGGTATTTAAAGTATAGAGACCCTGCTTAATGCTGTCCTTATAATCCGAAAGCATAAGCTGAACATAGAATAAGCTTGCTGATCTGCATAGACCTTTGTCACAAATAAGCTCTGCTATGTCTCTCTTAGTCATATTCTCGGTGATGCTAAGGGAAACTTCCTTTGCATTCTCCTTATCTGTCATGGCCTCCTCCGCATAGATACGGTATCCAAAGTCGTAGGACTCACGACCAATATAGGTTGCACCTGCCACCAGTAAAACCAGTATCAGTATGTAAACCATAGCCTTAACTATACGAAGTACTATCTCGCTGGATCTCATAAAAAACCTCTAAACTAATTTACTTCCATAATAATTGGCATAATCATAGGCTTTCTCATGGTCTTCTTCCATACATAGTCACCAAGGGAATCCTTAATGCCGGATTTAATGGTATTCCAATCTGTAATGTTTCTGTCTTCCATATCCATTACAGTCTCGTTTAAAACAAGTGACGCCTCGTCAAGTAGGGACTCTGAGCCTCTGATGTAAACGAAGCCTCTTGAGATGATATCAGGGCCGGCAACTATTCTGCCTGTGCCTGCTTCAATACTGAGCACCACAATAATTATGCCGTCCTCTGCTAACTTCTGTCTGTCGCGAAGCACAATGTTACCAACATCACCAACTCCAAGTCCATCAACCAGAATGTCTCCGCAAGGAACTCTGTCAATAACATCAGCAGAATCCTCATCGATGGCTAAAACCTCTCCAGTCTTTAGAATCTTCACATGACTGTTATCATATCCAAGTTCCTTAACCAGTGAGGAGTGAGCAACAAGGTGTCTGTATTCACCGTGAACTGGAATTGCATACTTAGGTCTAACCAGGGAGTAAATAAGCTTAATCTCCTCCTGGCAGGCATGTCCGGAAACATGAGTATCCTGGAAGATTACATCTGCACCGAGGGCATATAAATCATTCATAACTCTGGAAACAGCCTTCTCATTACCAGGGATTGGGTTAGATGAGAAAATAACAAGATCTCCAGGTTTAATGGTAACCTTCTTGTGAATGTTGGCAGCCATTCTTGACAATGCCGCCATGGATTCACCCTGAGAACCTGTTGTGATAATAACAGTATTCTCATCCTTATAGTCCTTAAGTCTGTCGATGTCCACAAGAGTATTATCAGGAATATTGATATAACCAAGTTCAGAGGCAGTGGCAATAATGTTAACCATGGAACGTCCATCCACTACTACCTTTCTACCATTTCTGTATGCCGTATCAATAATCTGCTGAACTCTGTCTACATTGGAGGCAAAAGTAGCAACAATAATTCTCTTGTCCGCATTTTCATTAAAGATTGAATCGAAGGTGCGTCCCACTGTCTTCTCAGACTGGGTGAAGCCAGGTCTCTCTGCATTGGTGGAATCGCACATAAGGGCCAATACTCCCTTTTTGCCTAATTCACCAAAACGCTGTAAGTCAATGGCATCTCCGAATACTGGTGTGTAATCAACCTTAAAGTCACCAGTGTGAACAATAATTCCAGCTGGTGAGTAAATAGCAAGGGCTGCTGCATCCTGAATTGAGTGGTTGGTCTTAATAAACTCAACTCTGAATTCTCCCGCATTTATGGACTGGCCATACTTAACAACCTTGCGACGAATCTTCTTATCAAGGCCATGCTCCTCAAGCTTGTGGGTGATTAAGCCCTGGGTAAGCTTGGTTGCATAGACTGGTGCATTTATCTCTTTAAGCACATATGGTAAAGCTCCTATATGGTCCTCATGTCCGTGGGTAATAAAGAAGCCCTTCACCTTATCAATGTTATTCTTTAAATATGTTACATCCGGAATTACCAAATCAATACCGTACATTTCATCTTCCGGGAATGAAAGTCCGCAATCCACTACAATAATACTGTCCTCGTACTCGAAGGCTGTTATATTCATTCCAATCTGGTTTAAACCGCCAAGAGGAATGATCTTTAATCTGTTGTCTTTCTTACGCAAAAATCCACCTTCCTTTAGTCCTCGGTGGTAAGATCAATATCCGCGTCAGATAAAAGCTCAGCAAAAATATCTGTCAGAGCATCTATAAGCGCATCATCTTCCACCATCTCATAGACAAGCTCCTCAGTTTCATCCACGTTAACCTGATGCATAATATAAGCCAGACTATCGTCATCTTCCTCTTCCGTAACTAACAGATAGTCCTGCCCATTAAACTTGGTGGTTTCCACCACGAAAAACTCTAATTCCTCATCAAATTCAACGTCGTAAAAACTAATCTTCTCCATGATAAATCATCCTTTAGTTATTATTCTTAAGTCGATCCAAAAATCCCTGGAGGATAAAGACAGCGGCAAGCTTATCCACATGCTGCTTTCTCTCCGCCCCATGAATCTCTGCATCGTTCATAGCCTTATCAGCCATAACAGTTGTCAGTCTCTCATCGTATAAGTTGACAGTGAGACCAGTCCTGTCTTCTAACATCTTTTTGAACTCCAGGGTCTTCTCACATCTCTCCCCGTAAGTTCCATCCATATTTTTAGGGAAACCTAATACAATCTCCGTAACTTCGTATTCAGAAATCAGCTCCTCGATGCGGGCTAATGTCTTACGAAGTTTAGACTCTCTTTCTCTTCTGATAATCTCGACACCCTGAGCAGTCAGAAGTAATGGATCTGAAACTGCAACACCCACAGTTTTTGATCCAAAATCTAATCCAATATAACGCATATTATTCCTTCTAGAACTTCTGGTCTAAATAAAACTTGAGTACTTCCTCTACAAGCTCATCACGCTCAACTCTCATTATGAGGCTGCGTGCTCCATTGTGACCTGTAATATAGGTTGGATCTCCGGACATGATATATCCAACAATCTGATTTACAGGGTTGTATCCCTTTTCCTTTAAAGCTGCATAAACCTGGCTGATTACGTCAGATACTGGCAACTCCTTTTCTGTCTCTACTTTAAAATACTGAGTGTTATTTAAATCCTGCATTTTTACACCTTCCCCAAATTATGGCCTTATACTCTTACATTCTAATATAAATAGGGACAAATTTCAATATTTGCCCCCTTTTACCCTATGTTAAAGCCTTGCAAGCAAGGTATCATCATCAAGGAATTCTTCCACAAAAACACTTACTATCTTATTGGTTAAATCCATACCCTCCTGGCTTGGAACAGCCACTTTGACATAGTCCATTGTGTGTCCCACGTAATAGATTTTGCCCTTAATAACATCTTCTTCCTCAAAGAGTATCTCCGCTGTCTTTCCAAGATAATACTCCCTGAAGCTTCTTCTTCTCTTCTCCTGATCAAGCTCCAAAATATGGCTTCTCAAGGCCTTGGTCTTGTCTGTGTGCTGATCCTTCATCTTGGCCGCAGGTGTGCCCTGTCTTATAGAGTATTTAAAGAGGTGAACCTCGTAGAGATTAATCTTCTCAAGATATTCCTTTGTGGTATTAAACTCTTCGTCAGTCTCTCCTGGGAAGCCCGTTATAACATCAGTTGTTATTGCCCCGTGTGGATAATACTCCCTTATTAGGTTACACCTGTCAAAATACTCGTCGCAGGTATATCTTCTGTTCATGCGTTTAAGGGTTTCATCACAGCCACTCTGTAAAGACAGGTGGAAGTGCGGGCAAAATGAAGGAATCTTAGACACTCTCTCCATAAAGTCCTTAGTCACGATTCCAGGTTCAAGTGAGCCTAGCCTAATTCTCTCTATTCCCTCTATCTTAGAAACCGCTTCTATCAGTTCAATAAGCGAGCTGTCTATATCAATGCCATAGCTTGATAAGTGAATGCCGGTTAGAACAACCTCCTTGTATCCTCTCTCTGCGAGTGCCTTAATTTCATTAATACAGGAATCAAGCTCCCTGCTTCTCACTCTTCCTCTTGCATAGGGAATGATGCAGTAGGTGCAGAACTGATTACAGCCATCCTGAACTTTGATAAAGGCTCTTGTATGCTCTGAAGTTTTTGGCAAAATCATGTCCTCAAAGTCCTTCTCATGGGTTAAATCTCTATAGCCTAATACCTGGTCGCTTCCCTTAAAGAATTCATCTAAAAGGGGAATCAGTTTGTTTTTCTCATTATTGCCAATAATAATATCTATGGACTCATCCTCTTTTGCCTTGTCAAGGCTTGTCTGAACATAGCAGCCCGCTGCGACAAGGCAGGCCTTAGGATTCCTCTGTTTTGCCTGATGTATCATCTGACGTGACTTTCTGTCTGCAATGTTGGTAACTGAACAGGTATTAATCACATAGACATCTGCCTGCTCGTTAAAGGCTACAATCTTGTAGCCCGCTTCAGATAATAGTGACTGCATTGCATCTGTCTCATATGCGTTAACCTTACATCCTAGATTGTGTAATGCTGCTGTTCTCATTCTTCTCTCCAGTAAGTGACAAATTATAGGTAATTACTTGCCTTATTTAATTGACTTAAAAAGGCAAAAAGCATAAGATTATTGTATAAAAAATAAAACAATTCATATATAGGAGGCAAGTATGAAAACAGTATCTATCACCTTAAATTCCATTGATAAGGTTAAAAACTTTGTTAACACTATTGCCCAGTTTGATTTCGATTTCGACCTGGTATCCGGCCGTTATGTTATTGATGCCAAGTCAATTATGGGTATCTTCAGTTTAGACCTTTCCAAACCAATTGACTTAACAGTTCACACAGACAAGGATATTGACTCCGTTATGGAAGCCTTAAAGCCTTATCTTACAGAAAACCAGTAATATATGAAACTTAAACGCCGACAATATTGTCGGCGTTATTTTTAAGTTTTATTTTGGTTCAACAATTATTGTCTCTGTGGTCTCAATGGCTGTCTTCATGAGTTCATCAATCTTGTCAGCAATCTTTCCCTCAGATCTGTGAATAATATTTAAGTTAGGCTTGGTGACAGGATGCTTTGCCACAAAAATGGTGCAGCAGTCCTCGTAAGGAAGAATAGATGTCTCAAAGGCATCTATCATCTCGGAAATCTTAATGATCTCCTGCTTATCAAAGCCTATTAATGGGCGGTGTACGGGTATAGTGCAGACCTCATTTGTTGCCATTAAGGACTGCATGGTCTGGGAGGCAACCTGTCCTATGGACTCGCCTGTTACAAGACCCATACAGTGAGATTCCTTGGCAAAATGCTCAGCTATCATCATCATGTAACGTCTCATAATAATGGTAAGCTCCTCATGTGGACATTTCTCATAAATGTATAACTGAATGTCTGTGAAGTTAACAATATTAAGCTTAATGTTGCCAGAGTATCTCGCCACAATTGCTGCAAGATCTATAACCTTCTGTTTTGCCCTCTCTGAGGTATATGGTGGTGCATGGAAGTAGGTTGCCTCAAGGGTAACTCCTCTCTTGGCAATCATATATCCTGCAACAGGTGAATCAATACCTCCTGACAAAAGAAGCATTGCCTTACCATTGGTGCCAACTGGCATTCCTCCTGGGCCAGGAATAATCTCTGTGTAAATATTTACCTTCTCACGGATTTCAACGTTTACATAGACTTCCGGGTCATGAACATCCACTGTTAAGTTGTCCATGTTCTCAAGCAGATACTCACCTAAATCCCTGCAGATTTCATTGGAATTCTTTGGATAATTCTTTCTGGCACGACGGGCTACCACCTTAAAGGTTAATGGCTTGTCTCCGTAAACCTCCAAAAGATGCTTCTTAGTCTGTTCGCATAAGTCCTCAAAGCCATTGTCCTCAATTTGTAGTAAAGGACAGACTCCCACAATACCAAAGACCTTGGTCATAGCAGAAACCGCATGATCGTAGTCATAGTTTCCTTCACAGTCTACGTAGATTCGTCCCTGCTCCTTCCAAATGCTGAAGCTTCCATCAACTGGCTTTAAAGCAGCATTAAGATGGCTTACAAGGGCATCCTCAAAAAGGTGACGGTTCTTTCCCTTAACACCAATTTCTCCATATTTAATCAAAAATGACTGATACATTTTTACCTCCTGATAAACCTGCGTAAACTAGGTATTAATTCTCTCATGGCCTCCAAACAGGCATGGATTTCTTCTATTTCGGTATCCTCACACATACTGATTCTCACAGTGGATTCAAGGCAGTCCTTTGGCAGCTTCATAGCCTTTAGGGTTTTAGAAACTGCTGGCTTGTTTGAGGAACAGGCAGAACCGGCTGACACATATATGCCCTTATCCTCAAGGGAGTGCAGTAAAACCTCCGCTCTTACCCCCGGCACAGACACTGAGATAATATGTGGTGCATTCTGATGATCAAGGTGACCGTTAATCTTGAGGCCCTCGATTTTAAGTGCCTCAGTAATAAAGTAATCTCTAAGCTTATATAGTTTTTCTATCTTTTCGTCAAAATTCTCGTAGGCTTCCTTGCAGGCCAGTCCCATGCCTGCCACACCAGGTACATTCTCTGTACCTGATCTTAGGCCATTCTGATGACCACCGCCATGGATTAGAGGCTTTAACTTGGTCTTATCCTTGACATAAAGGAAAGCCACGCCCTTTGGACCATGAATCTTATGGCCGGAAACTGCAAGCAAATCAATGTTCTGCTTTGATGGGTTGATTCTGTACTTGCCATATGCCTGAATTGCATCAACGTGGAAAAGGGTTTTAGGATTCTTCTCCTTAATGATTTTGCCTGCTTCCTCTATAGGCTCTACTGCTCCAACCTCGTTATTAACATACATAATGGAAACAAGAATAGTGTCTTCCCTTATGGCATCTTTTAATTCATCAAGGGAAATAACTCCATACTCGTCTACATCGAGATAGGTAACCTCGTATCCTTCGGACTCAAGATAGGCCATGGTGGAAAGAACAGCCGCATGTTCAACCTTAGTAGTGATTATATGCTTTCCATCTCTCTGGTAAGCTTTGGCCACTCCTAGAATCGCCAGATTGTCTGACTCTGTTCCACAAGAGGTAAAGAGAAGCTCCTTCTCCTGGCAGTGCAGTGTGGTGGCAATAGTCTTTTTTGCCTCCTTGATAAGGTTCTCAGCCTCCATTCCCATATTGTGAAGGGAAGAAGGGTTGCCGTAGTCCTTCTGCATTGCCTCCATTATTAATTTAAGCACATTGTCAGAGACCCTGGTAGTCGCTGAATTGTCTAAATAAATACCCATTCTAATCTTCTTCCATCTGCATCATAAGAAGTGATGCCATCGTAATCGCAGCAGTTTCTGTTCTAAGTATTCTGCGTCCTAAGCTTATTAGCTCCATTTCTTCCTTAACCAGATCGATTTCCTTGTTATCGAAACCGCCTTCCGGTCCAACAAAAACTCCTACACTGGTGTTTTTGCCTATTCTGGATAAAACCTCTTTCGTATAACTAATACCCTTCTGATTCTCATAAGGCACAAGGTTTATTCCGTTATTCTCTGCATCCTTAACAGCTTCCTTAAAGGACATTACAGGGTGTACAGTTGGTATGACAGATCTTTTAGACTGCTTTGCCGCAGCCTCAGCAATGGCCTGCCAGCGCATAACCTTGCTCTCCGCTTTTTTGTCATCTAATTTCACAACGGAATTCTTCATTCTGACAGGAACAATATCTGTAACTCCAAGCTCCGTGCACTTCTGAATAATGAGCTCAAGCTTGTCAGACTTAGGCAGTCCCTGGTAGAGAATTATTCTACCGGAAAGCTCTGTGGAATCCATCTCAGAAAGCACCTTCCCAAGCCCGGCCTCCTCACTGTAGCCTTCCACCTGACATAAGTAATTCTTTCCATCAGGGAGTGAAACTCTAAACTTCTCACCGAGTTTCAATCTTACCACATTTTTCATATGATTCAAGTCTGAACCAGTAATTTCAACATAATCTCCCTTAAAGGAGCTGTCTTCTACAAAAAACTGAAACATCAATCAAGGTCTCCTAATCCCACCTTCTGAATATTAAAGGTACATGATCCAATTTCGCTGGTTGGCAATTCCACGCCATCTATGCTGCCTCCGGCAATAACATAAATCGTGAACTCGTCGTATTTTGCATTGTTAAACTGATTAAGATCCAGATTAAAGGTATAAACAAGTCCTGAATTCAAATTCTCCTGTCTTCCCTTTTTGCCTACGGCATCCTTTAAGAGTATTCCATATACTCCTGAGCCAGGGATTATTTCTACAGCTCCCTTTTCATTCTTATTTGCAGCAATGTAGAACTCTGCCCAAAATACCTTTTTGCCTGTGTTATAGTTGTTATCCTGAATCTTATAATACAGGGTCTCCGTACCTGAGAATACATCAATAGGGTTCTCCTGACCATAGGATTCGTCATATGATACATAGAGTGTCTTTAGAGCAATTGACGCTGTCGCTTCCTCAGAAACAGTTATTCCCGGAGCCTTATTACCAACCGAGTAAGCCGCTATCATTGTGTTAATATAGAGCTTAAACTCAAACTCTGTATTGATAGCAGAATGGCCTACACCTGAATAAGTAATATTTCCCTTAGTGTAGATATAGTAATTGTTTCTTACATCCTTTACAGCCCTGTCATATTCACCTGTAGCAAGGGTGTACCAGACAACTATGTCTGACATACCATCAAGATCCTCGTCCTCATTTAAATCAAGCTGATAGTACTGAGCGTGGGTCTCTGAAACTGACTGTAAAGAATCCGAATCAATATCGTATGGATATGATGTAATCTGACCTGAATTAACCTGGGCTACTGAAGTAACATTGGTAGTAGCGTTAGTATGGTAGTACTTATTATAGGTATTAGACTTAATCGACTGATTATTTAAGTCAATTGTGGTAAATCCCTGCTGCTGTTTAACAATTACAGACTTGCCGCTCTTAGGTTCATAAGCCAGGTCCTTACTATTACTATCTGCAAATGACTGGGCAGTAGCATAGTCAGCAGAATTCTGGTTAATTATACTACCCTTCTTTAACACATTAGTTCCGATACCCTTTGCTGAATACTCAAGGTTACTGTTATTTAAAGTAATTCCATATCTGTCCATTCCGGAACAGTCTCTAATTAAACAGTTAAAATAATAACCCCAGTGATTGCTCTGGTAATTACAAAATGAAGTATTATCGTGGGTAAAAAGAACAGAATTTCCTTTCTCAGCATATGCTGCAAAGGCATAAACCGCCTTCTTCACAGTATCGTTACTGTCTTTTCCAAGCTGATACATGTCATCAAATCCTGAAATCAGCATATCGTAGCCTTCAAGGAATTTAAGTCCTGGTACCTCCGCCTTACTGTCACTCTGAACAATGCCAAGATAATCAGCTGCCGAAATCGAATTAATCTTCAGCTTGAAATCAGCAATCTCAGCAACAACATAGGTTTGGTTGCTCTTATCTATTCTGTCGAAATATCCTGAAAAAGCGCCGTTATTTCTCAGTTCGCTTTCCATATCAAAGTTATTGTTTCTTGAGGACATAACCTGAATAATGGAAACTTCCTGAAGATCATCACCGGCATCAATATGACCATAACCAACAGCAGAATCATAACGGTTCTCATTACCTGTATTCTGTGTTATTAGTATCTTCCAAGGAATAATACCAAATACCTCATCAGCAATTTTGTAGCTCAAGGTATAGTTTACACCTGTAGAAAGGACAAAATGATAGCCATCGCCTGTCTTATCCTTTACCGGTGAAAGAAGCTTACCATTTCCTACTAATAGAACATCATTGTCCCCAACAACTTCTCCTGTAGACGAGAACTTACCATCAGAATTGATATCTAAGAGTAAATCGACATCATAAGTAATAGACTCATCACCAGCTCCGGGATTGGTAAGTATAAAATCAATACTAAGCTTGTGATTATCCACCTCCATGTAGTTTTCCCCTGCTACATTCTGACTTAGAATTGTAATTTCAGGAACTGTTGTCTGCACATAGGTATATAATTCACCAATCTTAGGTCCCGCTTCCTTTTCGCTAACATTTTTTACCATGGACAGGGCAAAAACAGATTTCTCATTTAAGAGGGTGGAAACAAGTCTGTACATATTGGAACAGTTGTCAACGGTATTAGTATTTACAAGACCACTGTCAGTCAGGCTGTCAGCAACAACCACTGGGAATCCTGCTCCAACATACTTTTCAATAGCAAGAAGCTTCTCATCAGTAATATCATTTCCCGAGTATCTATAGGTCTGATAGCCAGAGAGATATTTGTCGTTTGTTGAAGTATTTCGGCTGTATTTCTGTAAGGAATTGTAACGACTTCTGGTCATACCATATCGTTTAGAAGTCCATCCAATACCCCATCTGTTACCTACCTTGTATTCAATGTAATAGTAGTCCCCGCTCTTATAGGTAAATGCAGTCCTGTACTGGCTAATTATCTGCTGATAGACACTCTCTGTCTGACCTTCTTCATAGAGATAGTAAATATCATCTGAAGCCTTGCAGGTATAGTACTTTCCATCTAAATAGATGTATTCGCCCTTATTATCCTTAACATACTTATTTGTGTCAGTGTTGGATCTCTGTGTGAGGCTTCCGGTTACAGTCTTTCTTCCTAACCAGTCTGTCTGATAGTCAGTATCAAGTAAGCCTGCGTGATACAATGGATCTCCTGAAGTGTTTATTACAATAATATCTCCTACATTTGAGTAGATTAGTCCGTCCATGTTAGGATCATTATAGACAGTTTTCCCATTGCTATCCTTATTGAAGGCAGAGGTATTATCTCCAAAGTAAATCATGTCATAGTTACTAAGGTCCTCTATTCTTCCGTTTAACTCAGCTGTAGACACTGTTGTGACAGTTATGCTCTTTACTTCGTATCCAGCTGTGGAGAACCATTTTGCCACGGCTTCTTTTGTAAGACAGGTGTCGTTGGCCTTTAAGCATGGCTCAATATCCAGAACATTCACTGTTGCGTCCCAGCTTCTGTTCCTCATGTTTCCATAATTGATTATGTACTCTACCGCTATTGCTCTGGTAATGTTTCTGTCAAAACATATGTCGTCTGTAGAAAACTCACTCATATATAAAGAGTTCTCGTGGTTTATGTACTCAGCAATTTCAGAAAAACCTGCATCTCTTGCAGATGACAGGAAGTTTGCCTCACTTGTTCCATTGGCAAAACTCTCTGTAGCAAAAAGTTTGATAATGTCGGATGTAACAAAGACATTTTTAACAACATAGTTTCCATCAGAGTCCTTAGACGGCAGGTCTTTAAGCTTATCATTTATAGTGCCATTCTTAACAATAAGAGGCATAAGCTCACTGCCGTAGCATCTGTCTAATATCTTGTTTAAAAGAATTGTATTAAAGGATTTAGTATTTGCATTTATATATATTAAATCCGCATTTTCAATGTCAGATTCTTTTAAATCCTTTATCAGAACAGTTTTAACTGACACATTAATCTCATTAATGTTATCTCCGGAAAGGCCCGCATTTACAACCTCTCTCACAAATAGGTCCCTGTTATGGATACCGCCAGTGTAGTATACCTTCGAAACCATTATTCCCAGATCAGGGTATGAATTAGCCTGTTGCTTTAAAACATAACCACCCTTTCCAGCTAATACCTCAATGTAATATGGCTCTCCATTTAAGACGAAATTGCTTCCACTTACGTATGGATTCTCCGGATCAAGAGCACCTGCTCTGTACTCTCCTAAACCATCAGGCTTAAAGCTTACAGTTTTTACACTGTATTCACCCTTTACATCGTAGATAAAGTTTACCAGGTAATAACGCTTGTTGGAAAAGTCTAAGCTGCTGTTATCTGCCTTAAGGGCATCATAACACTCCTTAAGACTTGATACGTACTTAAGGTGTTTATCAGCCTCATCTTCATCTCCTCGGTCCGCAGAATATACAGCAAAACTACCCTCGGAGTTGTTTGATTCATAGTATTCAGTAAAAGCAGTTTTAGACCTGAAAGTCTTATAAATTTCCGCCGAATAAGTGCTTCCGCTTCCACTATTCTTTTCAAATATCAGAGAATAATATACACCATTCTTCGATGTATCCCTCTCATAATATGCTACATTCTCATTGGTGTTGCCGCTGCCGTCGCTCTTTGGAATAAGTTCATAATGCTTCTGGTAATTGCCACCGCTTTCTGGAGTCATGACATATCCATAGAAGGATGTCTTTGCTACCAATTCCTGCCTCTTAAGGGTAATTTCCTGATAGTCTGCAGAAGGGGTTTTCTGACTCTCTAAATAACATTCTGAATAGGTGCTGAAGGATAAAGCCTTATCACTACCTATATAAGCACTATATTTGTTATTTAAAGCTGTCATATATGCATTTCTCTCTGATGCGCCAGTCTTTGCTGAAAGCTCCTCTTTCCAGTTACTATAGGAGGAATCCACATACATAGGTTCCTCTCCATCAACAAGAAATCCAATGCTTGCATCTTCTATATTTGCAACAATCTCAAGAATGTTATATGGATTATCTGAAGAGTTCTCCGAAACAAGAGCAGACATGCCACTGAAAGGCTTCTGAGCATATGTGGCCGTGGAAGTCTTTTTCTCAAGCAAATAAATGCCCGTAAGCATAAGGCTTACCGCCAGCAAAAAAGCAAGTATTCTCTTTCCGTAATCTCTGATTCTTTTCATTAATACTCCTAAAACTCCAGATCTTTATAATTTCTAAGAGTTACAACATCCGTAATTTCTGCCTCTCTTTTATCCCTCTTCATGGTAAGACCAATACTAACTCTACCTTTTGTCTCATCAACAGTGGCATGAAAGGAAGTGACATATTCTGAAAGCACCGATGTCTCACTATTTCCCGCCTTTATCTTGGTCAGATAAATAATACAGGCATCCGGATCATAGCTAATCTCATAAATAACATCATTATTCTCCACCAAAAGACTGTTTGCTCCCTGTTTTTTAACGGATTTATTGGCATCTACTACGAGGTCATGAATCTGGTTTATTGCAAGCTGGGCTTCAAACTGAAGTTCCGTCTCGCTTGAAACATTTTTGTAAGAGCCTGTGGAAGTCATAAGAAAGGTCACCACAAGCACAGCAATTACCGCAAGAATTGCCACAGCAATAACCAGCTCAATTAAAGAAAATCCCCTGTTATCCCTCATTTCTCTCTCCTGCTAATTAGTGATAAGTTTTCCCGTTTCCGGGAAAAGCTTTATTCTATATGTTTTATTTCCCTGAGTGACCGTAAACTCATCAACTGTATAGTTTATTAGCGACCCCGACTCTCTGTTAAAGGTAAAAACCAGCTTAGTGATCAAATTACCCGAAGCATCCTTAAGAACCACTGAGTTTTTGCCAATTCTTGTTGAAGTGGTTTCAATGGTTCCATCAGCACTCTCATTTTTTAATTCAGAGTAAATACCTGAGCTGTCAGCACTAATAGTCAGACTTGTATTTACATAGCTAAGGGACATTGCCCTCGCACGGTTATACTCAGATTCAAAGTTCTCCGAGAACTCTTTTGCATAAAAACCGGTTAGTGTTGTTACTCCAATTCCCGCTGAAACGGTCAGCACCGCAATAATTGCAAGTACAATAATAACCTCCACCATAGAAAAACCCTTATTATTCATAAGACCTCCTACTTTTTGTTGTAGTTGCTATAGCTGATAAGATTTCTGTACTCTGTATCATCAATTGGAAGCTCCTCGCTTGCGGCAAAGTTTAAACCATCTGTAAAGAGTTCCTTTAAATCATCATTATCTCTTAAGAGCCTCGTAATAGTATTTCCTGCAGGTGGTCTCAGACTTGTTCTTCCCTTTATGGTTAAGCTTCCCCTGCATATAATAATTCCTGTGTAATCACTGCTAATAGTGACATTTCCCTTGGCAATAATCATGGAAACGTCCCCTCCCTGATAGTCATAGTTTCCATCAGTGACAATAGCCTTAACACCATTGCTCTCATAAGTCAGGGTGGTATTAGCACGAATTCTTTCAGTCTTTATAATCTTATTAAAGAGAATCTCACTGTTATCCCTGTCATCCTTATTCATGGATGCAGATAAACCGGCAAAATCACTTGCTATTTTTGCTGTATCTTCAGCAGCAACATTAAGCTCTCTGTAGCTTCCATCTGATATGTAGAAATCTCCAGGGGCATAGACATTTGTTGAGGTTCCAGCATCTGTTCCAAACTTAAAAGCTGAAAGGTAATACTGAAAATAACTGTCTAATCTTGCCTTGTTGCTTTCACTTGCATTGTAAAAGGCCTTATAGTATTCTTCCGCTCTCTCACCCGAAAGAGATACGAAGAAGTATATAAGGTTGCCATTGTCTGATACTCTTATAGAAATGTCTTCTCTGTTAATTCCCAGTGATGCCAGGTTTCCAGAAAGCTTTGCAGTGACAACGGATAAGTCTACCAAATCCTGATAGCCTGAAACATTGCCTAAAATACTAGCATATTCCGTGGCAGTTAATGGATTCTTAAACTCATACCTAATGCACTCTGAAGGAACAAGATAGGCTACCTGATTACCCTTAATGGCGATGGAATCCTTAAGCTGTACACTTGTCTGTCCAACGTATCCATATCCGCCGAGGTAAAGCTCAGACAGATCCGTAAAATCAAGACTGGTGTTCTTGCCGTTTATAATAATTGCAGAGCTATTCTCTGCTCTACCGTTAACCTGACTATAGTTAGAATACCCCACATATCTGCCAGAAATAGCCACCTCAGAGGATGTACCGTTCACTGTCAAATCATCCTTCACATAGGTGGTACCCTGAAGGGTCAATAAACCTCCATTTGCAACAATATTCTTGCTGTAAAAGGTAGAGCCGGATTTAACTCTAAGGCTTGTGTTAGATTTCACATTGACACTTGGAGTCCTGTTTAATCTGCTCTCGCCTGTAGAAATAAAGAGGTCTGAATCTACAGTTAAACTACTTCCATTCTCTAAGAGTAATGAAAGATCGTCAGTTACACTTCCAAGAAGGCTCTTGTCTCCCGCATAAATTTTGCCTGTAAGACTAACCTCAGCGCCTGCGTCTACAATTATTCCACTGTTGGCAATAACTGCCGCTGTATAATAGCCAGAAGCTCGAACAGTGTCCTTCTCGTTTAAAGGTGGTGTTGATATCTTTAAATCCGTCTCAATGATTGAAGTAATGCCGTCTTTAGTAAAAGAAACTCTGATTCCCTTTAATATAACGTAGTCCCCATCTCTGATAAGATCTGCCTCACTAAGAGGGGTTGTCTCTGTGATTTCCGTCATGCTTAAAAGACTGCTGTCAACATAGTCTGTGAGAGTGGAAAGCTTGTATCTCTGATCATTCTGGTCAGATTTAAGGCTGTCCATCAGATGCTTGGCAAAGGCATCAGTATATTTTGCCTGTCTAGTGGCAGACTCTGTTCCAATATACCAGACCATTGTATCTGCATAGGCATCTGCATAGGCCTTGGAAATCTGATTGGCAAGGCCCGCAGTGATTTCATCTAGGACATTCTCAGCAGAGTAAAAGTTTCCCTTTAACTCTGCATTGTTGTTCTTCATTTTAAAGTTAATTAAGGTCATTGAAAGCGCAAGGGTACCAAGGATGGCAACTATTGTTACCACCACCAGTGTAAGCACTATGGTTGAGCCTCTATTATCCTTAAAAAAAATCAATCCTTAAGACCTCCGGTAATTGCATATATGTAGTCGTCAGAGGAAATGGAAGATAGATCCAGCTCCGCTAATCCGTTTTTAGGCAAAATGTAAACAGTCACATTATAGAGTCTTGGCTTTTGTGAGCCCTCAAGGGTGTCTGTCAGTCCACGTATTCCCATAGCTGTTTTAACCGCTTGTTGGGACGCATTATTATTGTACTGGTACTCTGCCTGAAGTGGCGCCTCATTTCCTGATATAAGGTTAGTGCCAAGGTTAGTTAATATTGAAAGTCTGGTTATCTTTTTGCTAGCCCCGTTAATCCTTGTCGAGCCCTCTCTAACAACAACCTCTGCAGAATATCTGCCTTCAAGGTTTCTTATACTTGCATCATCATAGGCATTTACAGGATATCTCTGCTTAATAATGTGTAAGTCAGCATAAGCCAGGGAAGTATTATTCACATAGATATAATCCTTACAATCAATATAGTTCGATGCATACCATGGATAATACATAAGGTATATGTTAGAAAGACTGTCGCCGTTATAAATCTCAGTTGTATACCTGCTTTTAAGTGAATCGTTATCTCCAGGAAGAAGATAGGTTTCCCCATCATACTTAAGCTTGTAGGAATATGACACCGTAACCAGTGTGTTACCCGAGTAGGATACTATTCCTGGATAAGCCTGACTCGCAGGCACAATGTCTATAATTATACTTCTCTCCATATCATCTCGCAGGATTTCTTCCCTCATTACAGAGTCGAAGGTAGCATTATTATCTCCAGCATCGATTTTTCCAGAAAGAATAAGGGAAATCTTGGAGGAAAGTTCCTCGTTAGCGTTAACCATCTCCTGAACTATGTCTAAAGAATAGTCATCAAAAGCTGAAACTCCATCTGTGGAATCCTTTATTGCATTAATATCTGATATTGCACCATTATATAAATCTATTGTCTTTCCATGAGCATCTGTAACTATTTTGCCATCATTTCTGCTAACAGAAAGTAATGCGGTATAGTCGTTTCCAGTGGCTTTAATATTCTTTAGGGCAAAATAATACTTGTCATCATCATTTCCAAGGAAGGTGTATCCAGTAACCTTTAAGTTTCCACCTGCATCTGTCTCTGTAATCTCCATGGCAGAATGAACAAGACTTTTGTCTTCCTTAAGCTCACTTAAGTCTCCCTCAGTTATATTTAAAGCATCTCTTATAGAGCTTCCATATCCGAAATCACACTCAATGGTAAGGTTTGAAAGGCTGGTATCAACCAGGGTCTCCATAAGGTTTTCGGCTATATCCGTGGCCTGTAAAAGCTGTCTTGCCTTGGTGTTTGTTCTGGTGGAAATAACAAAGGCCATAAGAAGGGGAGCTACCACCACAGCAAGTATAGCTACTGCGATTAGTAACTCTATAAGGGTAAAACCACTGTTCTTAGATTCTTTAAATTTAAGAAACTCCTTATCAGTCATTATTTCCTTCCGTTTCGCCAAATATATCCTCCTGACCTGATGGCACATAGCCTGGATATGGAGCGATATAATTCTTATCTGTCTGGTTCTCAAGATAATAGGAATCATAGTTTAAGGTTCCCATTAAAAGGCCTGTTTCCTCATCTAGAGAAACATAGAGACCAGTGAGACCTCTCTTGTCTTTTGTCACCAAAAGGCTGTTAATCACATTTCTAAGCTCCTTGTAGGAAAGCTCGAAATCTATGCTTGTGCTCACATAATAGAGTGGGTATGGAGCATAGATTACCTCTTCGTCATTTTCCGAAGCAGTTTTCCTGGCATCTGAATATTCGGGAGCACCATAGTCTTTAGAGAGTTCTGTGAGGACTGGATCATCACAAAGGATGGAAGAAATATAACCATCATCTATATGCTCTAACTCCACGGCCTTCATAATCTCATTTTCCGGATATACACACACTGGATATCTAGCAAGAATAATACCTATATTCTGCTGCAATTCGAGGGTCTCATTCTGATATAACTCTGCACTGTCAGCATATGCCTGTAAGGTATTTGCTTCAGCGGTAAGCCTCATATTCTCAATTACAAGCTCATCGCATTTTGCAGTCATTGGTTTGAAGACAAAGAAATAGCACAGGGCCAGTATTAAAGCTCCAGAGAGGAGTAATAGTGTATTCTTATCTTTATTTGATAGTTTCATATTTACCTCCTACTCTGCTGCTTCCTCACTGGCTTCATTCTTAAAGCCAATGGTTATTGTAAAAGTAACTTTATGATTACCGTTTTCATCAACTGTATCATCCACTGCGGAAATACTGGTTATTGGAAACTCGCTTCTAAGACTTGTAATAAAAGCTGTAGCCTCAGTTTTGTTTTTCATGGAGAATTCTATCTCCATATCCTCACTTGTGGAACTAAAAGTGGATATATAGGCCTTTTCAGGCATAATTTCTGAAAGTTTATCGAAAACCTCAATCAGACTGTTGTTGTTTGTTTCCGTAGCTTCCTCAACCATGCTCAAATAATCGTAACACTCCTTAGCCTCAGCGTATTCAATATAGGCATCCTTGGCATACTGAAGACTCAAAACCCTTTTTTGAAGTTCTCTGTTCTCCGCATGAATATTAAAATAACTAATAATAGAATACAGAGCAAGTGCCAATCCAAAGACTCCTAAGAAAGCCGCAGCAATATGGACTTTTTTGAATCCAATTCGTTTCTCGTGCTCTTCTTCTTCCTTCTCGTTTCTAAGTAGTGGAATTGGATAAATCGTAGCACCTACAGGGGCAAAGAACTCAACCGGCATTCCATCATCAAGAAGATTACCTTTATCAAAGTTTACAGTGTTAATGTCATATGAAACTGAAATCTTAATCTGTAAAATCTGCCTAAACAGAGTAGCCAGATAGGGGAAATCAGCACCATATCCAATTAAGTGGAAAGCTTCAACAGGCTTATCAGGGTTCTTGCTAACATAGAAATCAAGGACCCTTGATAAGGACCCAATAAGCATTTCGAGAGAGTCTGACACTTTCTCTCTAAGCCTGCCAACTAGTTCGGGGTCAAAGCTAAAATCCCCTGTTTCTACCTTGTCTTCCCCGTTATTATATAATGAGTCCGGAGCACTTTTTCTGGCCAGGCTTAATACTTCATAGGCAGTGTTTGCATCACCAAATACCTTGGAATCAATTAGTTCTCCCAGGGCATCTGACAGTCCGTAAGGTATACTTCTCTGAAGCAAAACGCCCCCATCCTCAATGATAGTGACCATTGTAGCTGTATCATCGATCTTAATGGTTGCAGATATAGTCTCGTCAGAATACTCTTTGGTCATTATGTTTCTGATAGAGTTTCCAACATAATCAATGGCAACAATCTGAAAGCCCATCTTTTCTGAGAATACCTTGTAGGACTCTGTAATGTCCTTAGGACAGGCGAGTAATGAAATTTTATCCTTACCATCCTTTGTCTGACCATTTTTTCCGAATGTAAGGTCATACTGCTTTAAATCAACAGGAAAATACTCCTTGCTGTTATTCTTAATCATTTCGGCAAGAAGCTTGTCCTTCATTTTAGGTATTTCAATCTCACGAGTGGCAATCCTTGCTGAATTTATGGTAAAAATAACTCGGTTAGTCCTAATTCCCCTGTCTCTAAGCTGTCCCTTAAGGGAAACTATAAATCTTTCATCTGGGATAATCTTTCCATCTGAAAATACTCCCTCTGGAGTCTCTAAGGAAAAGTGGTTATAAACTCTTATATTTTTGCCAGAGTCAGCCTCTACTACCTTAGTCAGTAATTCTCCAATCTCAATACTTAAGACTTTTGCCATAAGTCAATCTCCTTAAATGTGTTTTTACCAAAGAGGATAAGGCAAAACCTGTTTTACCCTGTCCTCTCTGGTAAATTACCATAATTTAAAGCAATGCCAGATACTCTGTTATAAGCCATTCTCCGAAAAATAGGCTTGTCATAACCCCCGCTGATAGATAAGGTCCCATGGCTAGAACATGATCCTCATTGCTAACTTTCATTCGTATAAGATGTATGACTGCGCCATAAATGCAGCCCAGGAAAAAGGAAAGGATTACTAACTCCCATCCAAGGTAGAGACCGCATACCGCCATCAGCTTAACATCGCCGCCGCCAATTGCGCGGCCCTTGGACAAAAGCTGTAACAAAAACAGAACAAGACTTACCGCCAGAAATCCAATCAGACAATTCTTAAGGTCATAGGGCTTAAGAATTAGTTTAACGATTCCTAGCAGTAAGATCATTCCATTTATCCCTATTGGAATCTCGTATGTCCTGAAATCTATTATGCTGAGCACTAGTAAACTCGAAAACAGAAAACAGTCTAAGCATGATTCAAGCTTAAAACCACGCAGGGCAAAAATAGCCACATATACGATTCCATTTACTGCCTCAATAATAGGGTACTGAGGACTGATCTTTCTCTTACACTTTCTACATTTTCCCCCCAAGAGGATATAACTAAAAAGGGGGATTAAATCATACCAGGATAGCTGATACCCGCAATGGGTACAATGGGATGGTACAGTAACTATGGATTCCTTTTCTGGTATTCTAAGAATACAGACATTGAGAAAACTGCCTATTACTATGCCAAATAGAAAAATTGTAATGTATACAGGTATCAGCTCCATAAAAAACTCCTATTAATTAGTTGCCTGCAAGGTTATAGGTCTTGCCATCATAGGTTGCTGTTCCAGAAATTGTTACAGTACCATCTGTGTTAAACTTCAAGGAAGCACTTGACCACTTGCTGGACTGGATTGAGAATGTAAAGTTTTCTCCATCCTTAGCAAGGTTAGCGTTTACAAGTGCTGCATGGATCTTGCTGTCCTTATCTACAGTAACTGTACCCTTTGTAATAGTTATGGACTCCACAGCCTTTGGAAGTTCTCCAGAATCAACCACATATGTCTCAATTGCAGTCTTAATCTGCTGGCACTGCTCGATGTCAGAGGAAATTCTTGATCTCTCAACATACTTTGTAAACTGTGGTGCTAAAATACCAACTAATACAGCCATAATAGCAATAACTACAATTAACTCTACTAAAGAGAAACCTGCATTATTCTTCATGCTCTTCTTCATTTGAAATACTCCTTTGCTTATATACATATTTATCTAAATTCCTCCCTATAGGAACTTAAACCTGATTAAAGTGCATCCATCTGCCCGTAGAGAGCCAGCATTGCACTCATAATTGCGGCAATAAGTATGCCTACAATAACTGCCAGTACAAGAATAATCATTGGCTCAAGAGCTGCCATGGCAGTCTCTGTGGATATCTCAACTTCCTCCTCGTAATACTCAGCCAGTCTGTTTAACATACCCTCAAGATCGCCTGTCTCCTCTCCAATGTTAACCATATGGGTAACCATTGGCGGGAATATTTCGGAATCTTTAAGGGGCTCTGACAGGCCTACACCCTTTGAAACCTCATCCTTGGCTTTTAGTACAGCCTTCTCAAAGAGATAGTTAGACATTGTAGTTGCTGTTATGCCAAGAGCTTCTATCATCGGAAGACCTGAAATAATTAAGGTTGATAAGGTTCTTGCAAAGGAAGCTGACTGGGATTTAACAATAAGCTTACCAAAGAAAGGTGCCTTTATGCCAAGTTCTCCAAAAAAGCTTTTGCCTGATTCTGTTGTCTTATAGACACTAACAAAAGCAATAAAGGCAAATAAAACTATAAATAGTGCCGGCCAGTAATTGATTACGAAATTCGAAAGGGCAACTACCGCCTTAGTCATTGCTGGCAGTTCTCCTCCCAGCTCGTCAAACATTGACTGATATGACGGGATTACCTTAACTAACATAACAACTACAACCACAACCGAAACAATGGCCACTATGATTGGATAGATAGCTGCCTTCCTCACAATTCCCTTGATATGAGCGGATTTCTCAAAATGAATAGACATTCTCTCAAAGGCCACATCAAGCTTACCGGAAGCTTCTCCTGCCGCCACCATTGATACCATAACGTGAGGAAAGACATCCGGATACTTTCTAAGTGAATCCGCTAAGGTTTCACCCTTCTGAATCTCAGCATGAACTCCCTTTATAGCCTTGGCCATAGCCCTGTTCTCGGTCTGTTCTGCCAGCATATTTAAGGCATCAAGGATAGTTACTCCGGCATTAACCATAGCTATAAACTGTCTGCAAAAAATAGACAGGTCTCTCGCCTTAACGGCTTTGCCAATGTTTATGCTAATGTCCTTTGTCAGGATGGTTGCCTCGTCAATAGATACAACCATGTTGCCCTCGTTTTTTAATTTGCTAGAGGCATCCTTATAGGACTGTGCCGTCAGAGTACCCTTTTTTTCTTTGCCATCAGGGTCAATGACCAGATATTTATAATCCGGCATAATTCCTCCTACATTTCAAGGCGAGTCTTCATCGCCTCTGTATTTAAAGCTCTGTTTTCTGCTGTTTCCCTATTAATTGCTCCCTTGATAAATAACTCATAAATAAAGTCATCCATGGTCTGCATGCCCTCTCGCCTGCTGGTCTGAATAATGGATGGAAGCTGGAAAGCCTTACCCTCCCTGATAAGACTCCTAACGGCAGGGTTTGCTAGCATAACCTCAAAGGCTGCCACTCTTCCATCAGTGTCACATCTAGGCAAAAGCTGCTGTGCAATAATTCCTTCAATAACTCCGGCAAGCTGAACTCTGATTTGCTGCTGCTGGTGTGGCGGGAATACATCAATCATTCTGTCAACCGCATCTGATGCCGAGTTGGTATGAAGGGTTGAGAAAACAAGATGACCTGTCTCAGCAGCTGTAATTGCCGTGGAGATGGTCTCTAAGTCTCTCATCTCACCAACCAATATAACATCAGGATCCTGTCTTAATGCTGCCCTTAGAGCCTTGGCATAGCTGCCTGTATCTCCACCAATCTCCCTCTGTGAAACAATGGATTTCTTGTTGGAATGAAGATACTCAATTGGGTCCTCTATGGTAATTATGTTTTTTGCATCTCTTCTTGCAATAATATCAATCAGACTTGCAAGGGTAGTGGACTTACCTGAACCGGTAGCTCCAGTTACCAATACAAGTCCCCTTCTCTTGTTAGTTAGTTCAACTACTGCCTTTGGAATACCTAAAACCTCAGGCCCTGGAACATCATAAGACAAAATACGGAGGGCCGCCGCATAGGTACCTCTCTGCCTGAACATATTGGCACGCACTCTGGAAAAACCTGGTATGGAAAAGGCAAAATCCAACTCGCCCTCCCTGCCAAGTTCCTCTTTCTGCTCCTCTGATAAAAGAGGTTCCATCATTTCCTCAACCTCGTGAGGCAGGATATTTGTATCTGTCTGTGCTTCTAAAGTTCCATCAATTCTAAGACTAACCGCATTGCCAGGAGCTATGTGAATGTCTGAGGCATTCTTCTCCTTGGCTAACTGTAATACTTCCTGTATTGTCATTAGGCTTACTCTCCCTCATTAAAGTAGGTAACTCTCATCATTTCCTTGTAGGATGTTTTTCCTTTAAGCACGAGCCTTCTTGCTGACTCTCTAAGAGTATGCATACCTTCCTGCTCTGCAACTATCTTTAACTCGTCCGCAGTTGCTCCACTGTTAATCATGGCTTTTATTCTAGGGGTTACTGTCATTATTTCGTAGATACCTGTTCGGCCAATGTAGCCAGCACCGTCACAATTAGGGCAGCCACCCTTTTTCGCTCTATATATGGTAGGCATATCTCCATCCATAATTTCAAGCATTCTTTTTTCGTCGTCATCCGGGCTGTAAGCCTCCTTACAGTCATCGCAAAGGGTTCTTACAAGTCTTTGTGCCATGATTCCAATCAAGGAATCAGCCAGCAAATATCTCTCCACTCCCATATCTACAAGTCTGGCAAGGGTTGCCGTGGAGGAGTTGGTATGTAAAGTAGAAACAACAAGATGGCCTGTTATGGAAGCCTGAACTGCAATCTGGGCTGTCTCTCCATCTCGGATTTCTCCAATCATAATAATGTCAGGATCCTGTCTAAGAATTGAACGGAGGGCTGTGGCGAAGGTTAAATCAGCCTTCGGATTAACCTGAACCTGATTAACACCATCAATATTAGCCTCCACAGGATCTTCGACTGTTACAATATTTACTTCATCTCTGTTAAGCTCAGATAATGCTGTATAAAGAGTGGTAGATTTTCCTGAACCTGTAGGACCGGTAACTAAGAAAATACCATTTGTATTCTTTAGTATTGCGTCAAACTGCTTAAGTTCATCATCTGCAAAGCCAAGGCTGGCCTTATCTCTTGTGAGAGCCTTCTTCTGGGCCAGACGCATTACACACTTTTCACCATATACCGTAGGCAAAATCGAAACTCGGATATCGTACTCAACCAAGTTAATAACCTTGGTAATACGACCATCCTGTGGTTTTCTCTTTTCGGAGATATCCATACCTCCTATAATCTTAAGTCTTGTGATTATAGCTGGCAGTAAAGAAATCTTGTGGGTAAACTTGTCAAATAAAACACCGTCAATTCTAAAGCGAACGCGAACTCTGTTTTCTAAAGCCTCAATGTGAATATCTGAAGCCCTCTGTCTGGCTGCCTGCTCTATCATGGAATCCACAAGCTGTACAATTGGAGAGTTCTGAACCTCCTTATCAAGGGCAGCACCCTCTTCCATTGCTGCAGCCATGATCTGTTCCCTCTCCTTTGCATACTCATTGGCAGCTGAAACAGCCTCGGTGTTACCGTAATTCTTATCTATGGCAAGGAGAATGTCTCTTGTGGTGGAAACAACTGGCGATACCTGAAGATTAGTAATGATGGAAAAATCATCGATAGCCAGCATGTCCATTGGATCCGCCATTGCCACATAAACAAGATTGGCATTTTCCTCGTCCTGCTTATATGGAAACATAATATGCTTACGGAGAGTAATCTCATCAATAATTGAAGATAATTCCTCGTCTATTACAACATTAGCAACCTCAACATATTCGAGGTGGAGCTGAGATGCCAAGGCCCTTGCAATACCTTCCTCTGTGGTAAAGCCCATCTCAACAAGGTTCTCGCCAAGTTTTTTCTGATTCTCTCTTCCTCTTGTCAGTGCCTGTACAAGCTGGTCCTCATTGATAGCAGAAGCCTCAATAAGAATATCTCCAAGCCTCTTTTTACGATTACGATAAAATGCCATTTTTGCGCCCTCACAAATTGATACAATAATCTGATTAAATTGTATAATTTCGAAAAATAATAGTCAATTAAAGCAATAAAAAAACACCCAAAATCCATAAGATTTCGGGTATTTTACACAATTTAGTATCTATTTCTGAATTGGTCCTTCAAAAGCTCAAATTCTTCGCTTATTTTTTGAACCGCTGCGGTATCTCCAGCAAGATTATCTGGATGATAAATCTTCATAAGATCCTTGTATCTTTTCTTTAGTGCCAACTCATTGGTTACACCCTGGAAAAGAAGGCTACAGTTTATGCTACCATTATCGGAGCCCTGTATGCTATTCTCAAATTCGTGAAGCTTTATGTTAAATTCAGTTCTTTCATTAGCAAGATTGGCAATCTCAGATTCAAGTAATCTCCACTTCATAGCGAAGAGGTCCTTCTCTCTCTGCTCACGCTGTCTCTCAAGTTCGACTCTTCTATGGAAGTCACGAAGGTCAGCTTCAAGCTGTCTTCTACGTGAATCTACGTCTTCCCTTTCCTGTCGAAGCTCTTCTTTAGCTTTTTCAAGTTCCACCGTGTCCTGAAGGAGCCACTGAGCTACCATCTGCTGCTGTTCTTCCGCTCTGTATATAGGCTGATCCATATCATCACATCCTTAGTATATTCTGTGGGTAATGAGGTCTTTGTTACCAAGACAGTATACAACATATAGTAGTTACAAATCAAGCCTACACGAAATATTCTAAATATTCATTATATTCTGTTAAAGGCCAAAATAGCCCTTCTTTTTCTTTTTGCCCTTATCTCCCTGGCTTTCAGGATCCAAAGAATTACCTGTGGCCTTATCAAAGGCAATAAGTGCATCCTTAGCTTCGTTGGAAAGCTTGGTAGGAACCTCCACAATAAGGGTGACATACTGGTCGCCTCTATAACTGCTGTCTCTAAGGGATGGCACTCCCTTACCCTTAAGTCTGATTCTGGTGTCAGTCTGGGTGCCTGGCTTAACATCGTAAGCAACCTCTCCATCAACAGTTTTAATTCGGAGCTCTCCACCAAGAGCTGCAATGGCATAGCTCATTTTAGCTGTGGAGAAGATATCCATATCTCTTCTTGCAAATTCTGGATGTGGAGAAACAGAAACCTGAACCATAAGGTCGCCTCTCTCGCCTCCCTTAGTACCAGGTTCGCCCTTGCCCTTGATACGAATGGACTGTCCATCATCAATTCCGGCAGGAATATCAACCTTGATTCGCTTCTTGTTAGATACGTAACCTGTACCTCTACAGTCTGGGCACTTATCCTTAATAATCTGTCCACTACCATTACAATCAGGGCAATCGGATACTGACTGGAAAGAACCCATAAAGGAGCGCTGAACAGTTACAACTCTTCCTTTACCTCCACAGTGGCTACAGGTTTCAGGCTTAGTTCCCGCCTTGGCTCCAGTGCCGCCACAGCTTGTACATTCATCTTTCAAGCTTATCTCAAGTTCCCTTGAGCATCCAAAAACGGCCTCCTCAAAGGATATTCTGATACCCGCTCTTAAGTTGGCACCGCGTCTTGGTCCATTACTAGACCTTCCTCTGCCGCCTCCAAAGAGATCTCCGAAGATATCTCCAGCACCGCCTCCAAAAAGGTCCCCAAATATATCGCCAAAGTCCATACCTGAGAAGTCAAAGCCACCTGCGCCGCCAGCACCGCCTTCAAAGGCTGCGTGACCATACTGATCATATTGACGCTTCTTATCAGCATCAGATAGAACAGCATAGGCCTCTGATGCCTCCTTGAACTTGGCTTCACACTCAGCATCACCTGGATGCATGTCTGGATGGTACTGTTTTGCCAGTTTTCTGTATGCCTTTTTTATTTCATCATCTGAGGCACCCTTGTTTACGCCAAGTACCTCATAGTAATCTCTCTTGTCTGCCATAAATTTCCTTTAATCACAGGAAATGGGGCTGCATATGCAACCCCTTTCCCAATATATGAATTCTAAATCTTATACTTCCTTGAAGTCTGCGTCTACAACGTCATCCTCTGGAGCGCCGGATGGGCCTGCGCCTGCACCCATGTCTGGGCCAGCTCCCTGAGCACCTGCAGCTGCCTGAGCATTAGCGTAAACCTTCTCGAATACCTTCTGAGCAGAAGCCATTA
Organism: Lachnospiraceae bacterium; assembly: GCA_045627425.1. Taxonomy (GTDB): domain Bacteria; phylum Bacillota; class Clostridia; order Lachnospirales; family Lachnospiraceae; genus XBB1006. Next base: position 42,421 of record JAZQNS010000008.1, read on the forward strand.
ACTTCTCCTTAGCTGCCTTCATCTCAGATACCTGATCCTCGGTCATATTCTCAGCCTGTGGATTAGCCTCAACCATATCCTTTAACGCCTTGATATCAGCATTTACAGCATCCTTGTCAGCTGCATCAATCTGCTCGCCAACTTCCTCTAATGCCTTCTCTGTCTGGAATACGAAGGACTCAGCCTCGTTTCTTGTATCAACAGCTTCCTTGCGCTTCTTGTCCTCAGCCTCAAACTGAGCTGCTTCCTTAACTGCCTTATCGATTTCATCATCACTCATGGATGTACCGGAAGTGATTGTGATATGCTGCTCCTTGCCTGTGCCAAGGTCCTTAGCGGATACGTTTACAATACCATTAGCATCGATATCGAAGGTAACCTCGATCTGTGGAACACCACGACGTGCTGGTGGAATACCATCAAGTCTGAACTGTCCAAGGGACTTATTGTCACGGGCGAACTGTCTCTCACCCTGAACTACGTTGATATCTACTGCAGTCTGGTTATCAGCTGCTGTGGAGAAGATCTGACTCTTCTTTGTAGGAATTGTTGTATTTCTCTCGATTAAGTGAGTTGCAACACCTCCCATTGTCTCAATGGAAAGAGTAAGTGGTGTAACATCAAGTAAAAGGATCTCACCTGCACCGGCATCACCTGCAAGCTTACCACCCTGAATGGAAGCTCCAAGAGCAACGCACTCGTCTGGGTTAAGAGTCTTAGATGGTTCCTTGCCTGTTAAAGCCTTTACCTTATCCTGTACTGCTGGGATTCTTGTGGATCCACCAACTAATAATACCTGACCAAGCTCAGAAGCAGTGATTCCTGCATCTCTTAAAGCGTTTGTTACAGGTGTTGCTGTTCTCTCTACTAAATCATGTGTTAACTCGTCGAACTTAGCACGGGTTAAGTTCATGTCGAAGTGCTTTGGACCATCCTGGTTAGCAGTGATGAATGGAAGGTTAATGTTTGTTGTTGTTGCGGAGGATAACTCCTTCTTAGCCTTCTCTGCTGCTTCCTTTAATCTCTGAAGAGCCATCTTGTCTGTGGAAAGGTCAATTCCCTCAGCCTTCTTGAACTCCTCTAACATGTAATCTGTAATCTTCTGGTCGAAGTCATCTCCACCTAATCTGTTGTCTCCAGATGTGGATAATACCTCGATAACGCCATCTCCAATCTCGATAATGGATACATCAAAGGTACCACCACCAAGGTCGTATACCATAATCTTCTGCTCATGCTCGTTGTCTAAACCGTATGCAAGAGCTGCAGCTGTTGGCTCGTTGATGATTCTCTTAACATCTAAGCCTGCAATTTTGCCGGCATCCTTAGTTGCCTGACGCTGTGCATCGTTGAAGTATGCAGGAACTGTGATTACAGCCTCTGTAACCTTCTCGCCTAAGTATCCCTCAGCATCAGCCTTAAGCTTCTGAAGAATCATAGCGGAAATCTCCTGTGGAGAATACTTCTTGTCATCAATTGCCTTCTTGTAGTCTGTACCCATCTCTCTCTTGATGGAGGAGATAGTCTTCTCTGCGTTGGTAACTGCCTGACGCTTAGCTGGCTCACCTACAAGTCTCTCGCCAGTCTTTGTGAATGCAACTATAGATGGAGTTGTTCTTGCTCCCTCTGTATTTGCGATAACGGTTGGCTTTCCACCTTCCATAACTGCTACGCAGCTGTTAGTTGTTCCTAAATCAATACCAATGATTTTTCCCATAATGGTTTTCCTCCTAAATTATCTGCTCGGTTTCCCGGGTTATTCTTAGTTTGCTACTTTTACCATGCTGTGTCTCACAACAGTGTCATGGTACATATATCCCTTTTGGAATTCCTCGGCAACTATGTTCTCGCCTAAGGAATCATCCTCAATATGCATTACCGCATCGTGAAGGTCAGGATTAAACTCCTTACCAACAGCCTCTATAGCGGTTACTCCTGTCTGCTCTAAGAGTGTCATCATCTGCTTGTAAATCTTGTCCATGCCCTCTACGAAGGAATCAGATTTCTGTTCTTCTGGAACTGCATTAAGACCTCTCTCAAAGTTGTCTATTACAGGAAGGACTTTTTCAATAACTGATTTTGCTCCCATGTCGAACATCTGGGATTTCTCTTTCTCAGTTCTCTTTCTGAAATTGTCGAACTCTGCCATCTGGCGGGTAACCTTGTCAGTCAGTTCTTCAATCTGCTCGTCCCTTTTATCTTTCTTTTTTTCCTTTTTCTTAAAGGCTTTAGAAGATTTTTTATCTTCTGAAGGAGTTTTTTCAGTAACCTCTTCGGTAACTTCATCTGTCACTTCTTCGATTACTTCCTCCTCCTGATTCTTTACTTCCTTTTCTTCCACTTTATCTCTCCTTAAGATTCTTTATCTTTAGACTTGTTAAAAGTCACATCTAACTGTTTCTGAAGATTTTTAAGACTACTTAGAACATTCTTATAATCCATTCTCTTAGGCCCGACAATACCTATGTGACCTGAAAGACCATCTCCCAAATCATAGGTAGCTGTTACAACTGAACAATCCTTCATGGATGGGTGTGCCGACTCATTTCCTATATATACCTGAATGCCTGATTCCTTAATCTCATCGTCCATAAGGAAGTCCTTTAATTCCGACTTATCTTCAAATACCGAAAGCAGCTTACCTGCCTGCTCTGAAGTTGCAAGTTCAGGGTACTTGATTAAGTTAGTGGCTCCTGATGTATAAACCTCTAATTCCTCATCCTCGCTGAAGGCTTCAGCCACTCCGTCGAGGACATCATTTACTATGTCTGAATACTTACCTGACTGCTCCTTCATCTTGGAAATAACTCCCAGATTAATCTCCTCTCTGGACAGGCCATTAAGGGTTGTATTAAGGAGCATGTTGAGTCTAAGTATTGTATCCTGGTCTATTTCCCGATTTAGTTCAATAATCTTATTTCTGACTATATTGCCCTCCATAACAATAAGGGCTACCAGCTTGTTTTCATCGAAGGATGACAGCTGTATGAACTTAACCTTGTTTCTGTTAAGGGATGGTGAGGAAATCATGGTAGCGTACTGAGTGTTGGTTGCTAATACCTTGACAACCTGCTGTAGTACCTTCTCCATCTTTTCAGTCTTTTCGATTACAAAAGACTCCATCTCCTCGAGTTTCTGATCACTCTGTTCCATAATTGCATTTACATAAAAACGGTAACCCTGATCAGTAGGAATTCTTCCGGCAGACGTATGAGGGCTGGTTATATATCCCATATCCTCAAGATCTGACATGACGTTTCTAATGGTTGCGGAGGATAACGATGATTCAAGCAGTTTGGAAATAGTTCTTGAACCAACAGGTTCGCCAGTTTCCAAATAGCTTCTGATGATTAGCATCAGTATGCTATTCTGTCGCTCATTAAGTTTTGGCATATCAAGATCCTTTACCATATGAACTCCTTCCCTTGAGTTGTTAGCACTCAATCAATTGGAGTGCTAATAGCTACGATTACAATTTACATCATGGCACAGAGCTTGTCAACAGACTTTATAAATTCTTTATATTTTTTTATTTCTAAACATAAAAAGAGCTATGAGAAATATCTCATAGCCCTTTAAAGCTAATTATTATTTACTTCTACTGACCAGTTTTTCCAGCCTTAATCTCTGCAATAATCTGATCCTTTAAGTCGAGAGCCTTGTCCTTCATTCTTCTGTTTGCTGACTGAGAAGTAAGAATGGACTGTAAAAACTTGGAAGCCACATCAAGCTTACCCAGCTTATAACTCATAACTGACATAAGGTATGTCATGGTTCCCTCATCCATACCGCACATTGGGAAGCTTTCATTTTGGAAGGACTTCATTAGGCCTTCATATGCCTGTCTGTAGAAGGTTTCCTCGTCCTTTCTAGTATTTTCAACTATCTGCTTCTCCAAGTCGCTTTCATTTGGAAGACTTTCAGCCTTTCCTCTTAACAGCCATGAAATACACAGGCAAATCCATGCCTTCTCTGAATCCTTGTCCTTTTTTGCAATGGAATTAAAGAGGGCAAGTTTGTAACGCTCAATAGCCTCATCATAAGAGTAACTTTCTGGAAGCTCAAACTCTCCTCCAGTAAACTTCTCGCAAATCTGTTCCATCAGAAGCTTTCTCTGAACGGAAGTAATGTTCTCTATATTTCTGCTTACTCCTGTGTATCCGCAGTAAGGGCAGGAAATAATTGAATACTTCAAAGTATCAATATACTGATATCTAGGTCTGAGATCCTGGTCTGACTCAAGTCGCTTAACTCTACCCGTCTTCACCTGAAGTGTTGGGAAGGTCTTGTCACACATTTTGCATCTTACTACCTTACTCAAAAGGAAATCTGCTTCAACTGGTTCAGCCTTAACTGAAACTTCCTCGCCATCCTCATTGACTACAGTTTTCTTATCCTCCTCAAAGAGGTTGTCCATCTGATCGGCGGATAAGCCAAATTTTTCAAGTCCTGATAATAAACCCATTTATTTCCTCCTGACTAGAACTTAATATGCTCGTGGGTAAAAAGATGGTCCTGGCAATAAACATGATTGCCCTGACACTTGCTACAATATCTAAAGGTAAGACCAGGGTCGTCCTTCTCTGTTCTTCCACATACACTGCATTTATACCTTGGTCCCGCAGATGGGGAAGGTGGCGTGGCAGCTCTCTTAAAAGATTTTCTTCTGTGAATCTCATGAGGTGTATATCTTTTCAGATTCTTGGTTGAGAAATAGAAAATCACAAAGTTTAGCATTGAAGCCAGAATAACTGTTCTTCCATACCAGTTGCTAATTGCAAAATTATAACCCGTTAATGCTAGGTATATAACTGCAAGCCATTTCATTTTGACTGGAATCAAGAAATACAGGCGAACTTCCATATCCGGGAAACAAACAGCCATGGCCAGAAACATTGTAAGATTAATGTACTCTGTTCCGAAAGTAAATCCCAAAAAGGCTGAATTTCCAGTGGCAAGCAGTATACCATATAGAATAAAGGCTGCTATTACAGTAAATAAAACTCCACCCAATATATAAAGATTAAAGCGGAAGCTTCCCCAGTATGACTCAAGCACATTACCTACATAAAAGTAAAAGTAAAGCATAATCAGAGCAAGTATTCCTGTGGATTCCGGAATCAGAAGCCAGCTAACCAGTCTCCATAGCTGTCCATGAAGAATATAATATGGCTCAAGTGAAATATAAGAAAGGATAGTGTAAGGATTGCCTGTCAACATGCTTCCAAGCCAGTAGAGGACGATACCTATTACATATCCGCCAATTATATATTTTATTAAGCCCCTAATGGCATACTTTCCAAATTTTCTCTCTAACTTATTTACAAAATTCAAAATCTCTTTCCTCCATAGATAACATAATTATAGGAATTAAGAAAAAGTCTGTCAAATTGCTTAGGTGAAGTTTTTCTAAAATATAAGTGTTCATTTTGCCTTAATAAAGCTGCAATTGTTTTTTTTAATTATTGGGTGTATAATTTCCTTCGTGCGACTAGAAAATGCTTTTATATAAGAAGAAAAAGAATTTGGTGAATGAAATGAGCAAAGAAAACCTTTATCGTTTAGGAGTGGATATCGGATCCACCACAGTCAAGGTAGCTCTCCTTGACAATGACGGGAAGCTGGTGTTCTCCGACTATAAGAGACACTATGCAAATATTCGTGAAACCCTTCAGGGTTTATTATCCGATGCATATGAAATCACAGGCGATGTTAGTATTGCGCCTATTATTACAGGTTCTGGCGGTCTAACTTTGGCAAAACATCTTGGCATACCATTTGTTCAGGAAGTAATTGCCGTATCCACTGCCCTTCAGGATTATGAACCTAAAACTGACGTTGCCATCGAGCTTGGCGGTGAAGATGCCAAGATTATTTACTTTGAAGGCGGCAACGTTGAACAGAGAATGAACGGTATCTGTGCCGGTGGTACAGGTTCCTTTATTGACCAGATGGCCTCCCTCTTACAGACAGATGCCTCCGGTCTTAATTCCTATGCAAAGGACTACAATGAAATCTATCCAATAGCAGCCCGCTGCGGTGTTTTTGCCAAGACAGACATCCAGCCTTTAATCAACGAAGGAGCCAAGAAGTCTGACCTCTCCGCTTCCATTCTTCAGGCAGTGGTTAACCAGACTATTTCTGGTCTTGCCTGCGGAAAGCCAATCAGAGGTCATGTTGCTTTCCTTGGCGGTCCCCTTCACTTCCTTGACCAGCTTAGAGACGCTTTTATCAGAACCTTAAACTTAGATGATGAACACACTATCGTTCCTGATAACTCTCATTTATTTGCTGCAATTGGTTCAGCTCTAAACTACAAAGAGGACGTAACATACCCTCTTTCAGAGATTGTAAAGAAGTTAGATTCTGAGATTCATATGGAGTTTGAGGTTGCCCGCCTTACACCTCTCTTTGAATCCGAAGCAGATTACCAGGCCTTCACAAAGAGACATCAGAAGGCCACTGTGAAAAAGGGGGATTTGTCCACCTATCACGGTAACTGCTATTTAGGTATAGACTCAGGTTCTACAACCACAAAGGTGGCCCTTGTAAGCGAAGAAGGCGAGCTTTTATATTCCTTCTACTCATCCAATGAAGGCTCACCATTAAAGACAGCTATCAAGTCCCTAAGAGAGATGTATTCTCTTATGCCTGATGACTGTCATATTGTTCACTCCTGCTCCACCGGCTACGGCGAAGCACTTATGAAGGCAGGTCTGATGTTAGACGAGGGCGAGGTTGAGACCGTAGCCCACTACTATGCTGCGTCCTTCTTTAATAAGGATGTGGATTGTATCCTTGACATCGGTGGTCAGGATATGAAGTGTATCAAAATAAAGAAACAGACTGTAGATTCCGTACAGTTAAATGAGGCTTGTTCCTCAGGATGCGGTTCCTTTATTGAGACCTTCGCAAAATCCTTAAACTTCACAGTCAGAGATTTTGCCAAGGAGGCTTTATTTGCAGCCCATCCAATAGACTTAGGTACCCGATGTACCGTATTTATGAACAGTAAAGTTAAGCAGGCTCAGAAGGAAGGTGCCTCTGTGGCTGATATTTCTGCAGGTCTTGCTTACTCAGTTATCAAGAATGCTTTATTTAAGGTTATCAAGTTAACTGATGCCAAGCAGCTAGGCAAAAATGTTGTTGTACAGGGTGGTACCTTCTATAATGACGCAGTTCTTCGCTCCTTTGAGACTATCTCAGGTGTGGAAGCTATAAGGCCTGACATTGCAGGTATCATGGGTGCCTTCGGCGCAGCCCTTGTTGCAAGGGAGCGCCATACAGAGGGATACCAGTCCACCACCCTTGATGTGGCCGGACTTGATGCCTTAAACTATGACACTAAGCTCACCAGATGCCAGGGCTGCTTAAACCACTGCCTGCTGACTATCAACAATTTCGGCGGCGGCCGTCATTATATTACCGGTAACCGCTGCGAAAAGGGTTTAGGAAAAGAAAAGAACAAAGATAATGTTCCTAATCTTTTTGACTACAAATATAAAAGACTCTTTAACTATGAGTCTTTAAACAGGGAAACAGCAAAGCGCGGAACTGTAGGTATACCAAGGGTTCTCAACATGTACGAAAACTACCCATTCTGGCATACCTTCTTTACTGAGTTAGGCTTCAGCGTTCTTCTGTCACCTCAGTCAAGCAGAAAGATATATGAATTAGGTATTGAATCTATTCCATCAGAATCTGAATGCTACCCGGCAAAACTTGCCCACGGACACATTAGCTGGTTAATTAAACAGGAACCCGACTTCATTTTCTACCCATGTATTCCATTTGAAAGAAATGAGTTTCCTGGTTCCAACAACCACTATAACTGTCCAATCGTAACCTCATACGCAGAGAATATTAAAAACAACGTGGACGAGATTACCAATGGCCAGGTTAGATTCCTTGATCCTTTCTTCGCATTGTCCAGCGAAAAGGTTATTACTGATGGCTTAGTATCAAACTTTAAAGAAGAATTCCCTGATATTCCATCAGGCGAGATTAGGCGTGCTGCCCATCTTGCTTGGAACGAGCTTGCCAGGGTTCATAAGGACATTGAAAAGAAGGGTGAAGAAACCCTTAAGTATCTTGAAAAAACAGGCCGCAGGGGAATTATCCTTGCAGGTCGTCCATATCATGTTGACCCAGAGATTAACCACGGCATTCCAGAACTTATTAATTCCTATGGTATAGCCGTGTTTACCGAGGATTCAGTTTCCCACCTCGGTCAGGTTGAGCGTCCTCTGATTGTAATGGACCAGTGGATGTACCACTCAAGACTTTATTCCGCAGCTAATTATGCCAAGAAGCGCGAGGATTTAGACCTTATTCAGTTAAACTCCTTCGGCTGTGGTCTTGACGCAGTAACTACAGACTGTGTAAGTGATATCCTTACCAAGTCAGACAAAATATATACCTGTCTAAAGATTGATGAGGTTAACAACTTAGGTGCTGCAAGAATACGTATACGTTCTCTCCTTTCCGCCCTCAGGGTTAAGGAGAACAAAAACGAGAAGAGAAATATCGCTCCTGCAAACTATGACAGAATAGTCTTCACTGAAGATATGAAGGACAAGTACACTATTTTATGTCCTCAGATGTCACCAATTCATTTTGACCTTATTGGACCTGCCTTCGACCATGCGGGCTACAACTTCGTAGTTCTGCAGAACGACAACCGACAGGCTATTGACGCAGGACTAAGATATGTAAATAACGATGCCTGCTTCCCTTCCTTAATCGTTGTTGGACAGATTATGGATGCCATTGAATCAGGCAAATACGATGTAAACAAACTTGCAGTCATAATATCCCAGACGGGTGGTGGCTGCAGAGCCAGCAACTATATTGGCTTTATCAGAAGAGCTCTTGAGAAGGCAGGATATCCGGACATTCCAGTAATTTCCATTAACCTAAGCGGCCTTGAAAAGAACCCAGGCTTCAAGGTTATGGATTACCAGCTCTTAAAGAGAGGCTTATATGCCCTTGTATTTGGAGACCTCTTCCTAAGATGCCTCTACAGGGTAAGACCTTACGAGGAAGTCCCTGGTTCCGCTAACGAACTTCACGAGGCATGGAAAAAGAAGGTTATCGACTTCGTAACACAGGATAAGACACCTTCACACAAGGTATTTAAAAAGATGTGTAAGGAGCTAGTTCATGACTTCGATACCCTTCCAATCAAGGATATTAAGAAACCACGAGTAGGAGTTGTTGGAGAGATTTTAGTTAAGTTCTCTCCTATCGGTAACAACTATGTTGTTGACCTTTTAGAGTCAGAGGGAGCTGAGGCTGTTGTTCCAGACCTTACAGACTTCTTACTCTACTGCTTCTACAACAATAACTTTAAGCATGAGCATTTAGGCTTTGGCAAAAAATCTCTTATCATAGGCAATCTTGGAATAAAGTTCTTAGAGTGGCTTAGAAGGGATGCCAGAAAGGCTTTAGAGGAATCGAACCGTTTCACACCTCCTGCTTATATTAATGAAACAGCCGAGGCGGCCAAGGAGATTGTGTCTATTGGTAACCAGACTGGTGAGGGATGGTTCTTAACCGGAGAAATGTTAGAGTTAATCCATAGCGGAACTCCTAATATTATCTGTGCTCAGCCTTTTGCCTGTCTGCCTAACCACGTTGTTGGAAAGGGCGTAATAAAGAGATTACGTCATCTTCATCCAGAGGCAAATATCGTGGCAATTGACTATGACCCAGGTGCTTCCGAGGTAAACCAGCTAAACAGAATCAAGCTTATGTTATCCACTGCTAACAAAAACTTAAATAAGGACATATAAATTAAAGGCCAACCCAAAACCGGGTTGGCCTTTTAATTACTTAGTTAACAGCATCATAATCTCGTTGGAGCGATTTAAGAATCTGGTCATTTCGTCAGGAGTCAAGGGTCTGTTTGCAAGTAAAGCTAAATCATATAACTGCTGACAGAAAAGAGGTACATTCTTAGATCTCTTATGCTCTAATATGAACTGAACCAATGGATGATTCTGGTTAAGAATAAGGGTCTCATCCTTAGGGAACATGGATGGATCCATTCCTGCCATTCCATATGCTCTCATCATGTCCTGCATTCTGCGTCCTTCCTCAGACAGCATTAATAATGAAGCTACATTCTCGTCCTTCATCTTCAGGACATTAACCTTTAATTCTTCATTCTCAAGGGCTTTCTGGAAGATAGATGTCAATCCCTCCTCAGTATCCTTAAGTTCGTCAGAAGCTACGTCTTCCTTGGAATCAGCTGAAACCTCTGCATCTATTCTCATGAATCTGTAATTCTGGTTTCTGCTTTCAAGCTGAGTGATAAAGGAGGTATCAATGGAACTGTCTAGTATAACAGCCTTGGTTCCTGCATTCTTAAAGATATTAATATACTGGCTCTGCTGAATCTCATCAGATACATAGTAAATGATTGCAGGCTCAGTTTTATTCTCCTCAGTCTCAATAACCTCCTCGTTCTCCTCCTTATCTTCCTTAACTAAGAGTTCTGGAAGGGTGATATAGTTATGGTCTAAATCCTTAAAGAGAATAAAATCATTCATTTTATCGCAGAATTTCTCGTCTCTCAAGCATCCGAACTTGATAAATGGACTAATATCGTCCCAGAACTTCTCGTAGTTCTCCTTGTCTGTCTTGCACATACCAGACAGCTTGTCAGCCACCTTCTTGGTAATGTAATCGGAAATCTTGGTAACAAAGCCGTCATTCTGAAGAGCAGATCTTGATACATTAAGTGGAAGATCAGGACAATCAATTACTCCCTTTAAAAGCATTAAAAATTCTGGAATAACTTCCTTAATATTATCTGCAATAAAGACCTGATTATTATAAAGCTTAATAGTTCCTTCAATGGAGTCATACTCTGTGTTAATCTTAGGGAAATAAAGGATTCCCTTAAGGTTAAATGGGTAATCCATATTTAAATGTATCCAGAACAATGGCTCTTTATAATCCTGGAAGACCTTTCTGTAGAAGGTCTTGTAATCCTCATCGTTACATTCAGAAGGATTTCTGCACCAGAGTGGATTGGTATCATTAATAGGCTTAACCTCAGTCTCCTCTCCCTCTTTGGCCTCTTCTTTCTCCTCATTGGCATTCTCTAAATAAATCTCAGTAGGCATGAAGGAGCAGTATTTGTTAAGAACCTCCCTAACCCTGTATTCATTTGCAAATTCCAATGAATCCTCATTCAAAAACAAGGTGATTTTAGTACCTACAGTATCGTAGTTTCCCTCAGTCATAGAGTAGTCTGTACCACCATCACACTCCCAGTGAACAGGACTTGCATCTTTTCTATAGGAAAGAGAATCAATATGAACCTCATCAGCAACCATAAAAGCTGAATAGAATCCTAATCCGAAATGACCAATAATCTGATCTTCATTTGTCTTATCCTTATACTTGTTAAGAAACTCTGTGGCACCAGAAAAAGCTATCTGGCAAATATACTCCTCCACCTCATCAGCTGTAAGTCCAAGACCGTTGTCAATAAATGTCAGGGTCTTCTCCTCTGCGTTGGTGATTACGCGAATTTCTGGCTTAAATCCATCTTCCAATTCACACTCACCCATCATATCAAGCTTCTTTAGTTTGGTGATGGCATCGCATCCATTACTAACCAGCTCTCTGATAAAAATGTCGTGGTCAGAGTATAACCACTTCTTAATAATAGGGAAAATATTCTCGCTATTGATTGATAATGTTCCCTGTCTACGTTCCATAATGTAACCTTCTCTCTTTTAATTCTTTTCTACGGTAACAACACCCTTCTTACAATCAAGCTTAACGTATGCACCGCTCTTTAAAATGCTAGTGGCATTTCTAGCACCGGAAAGCACTGGCAGATCAAGTGAAAGACCAACAATTGCAGCGTGGCTATGGCTTCCGCTGGTCTCCACAACAAGTCCCGATGCAGCCTTAATCTGTGGTAGCATACCGTTGGTGGTTTCCTTTGCCACAATTATGTCGCCATCGGAGAAATTCTTTAAATCCTCCTCTTTTTCTATAACACACAGATGGCCTGTTGCAATTCCATCTCCAATGCCTTTTCCAGTCATTAATATATTTCCAGCAACATGAACCTTAATGAGATTAGTGGTTCCGGAAACGCCTACTGGCACTCCTGCTGTAATTACCACAACATCTCCGGACTCAAGAAGTCCTGCTTCCATTGCTGTATCAACTGAACCGTCAAATAGTTCATCTGCACTGGCTCTCTCCTCTAAAACCATAGGAAGTACTCCCCAGGAGAGATTTAACTGTCTGCATACCTGCTCAGTAACTGCAAAGCAGATGATTGGGCAGGATGGACGGTATTTACTAATCATGCGTGCTGTACGACCTGACTGGGTAACAGTCACAATTGCTGCGGCTCCTAAATCCATGGCTGTCATACATGTAGCATGTGAAATAGCGTTGGTTATGTCTGGATTAACCATTGATTTCAGTTCTCTGAATCTCTTTCCGTAGTTAATATTTCTCTCAGTGGTGAGCGCAATCTTAACCATGGTCTTAAGAGCCTCAACAGGGTAAGAACCTGCAGCGGTTTCGCCAGACAGCATAATAGCTGATGTTCCATCGTAGATTGCGTTGGCAACATCGGTGGTCTCTGCTCTTGTTGGACGTGGATTCTTTATCATGGAATCTAACATCTGAGTAGCAGTGATTACAACCTTGCCTGCATTGTATACCTTACGGATAATATCCTTCTGAATGATAGGGACTTCCTCAAAAGGAATCTCAACTCCCATGTCTCCTCGGGCAACCATAATACCATCGGTGACCTTAATAATCTCATCGATGTTCATGACTCCCTGCATGTTCTCAATCTTGGCTATGATGTTTAAGGAATCGCAGTTATACTCATCCATTATCTTTCTAATTTCTAAAATGTCGTCAGCAGAGCGAACAAAAGATGCCGCTATAAAGTCAAATCCCTGCTCTATGGCAAAAATAATATCTGATCTGTCCTTTTCACTAATGTAAGGCATGGACAATTCCACGTTAGGAACGTTAACGCCCTTCTTATTGGAAATTACGCCCTCATTCTTGACCTGACACACAATAGCGTCGTCCCTTAATTCCTTAACCTCCATGTCAATAAGACCATCATCAATTAGAATCTGTGATCCTACTGCCACGTCGTTTATGAGATTAGGATAGGTGATAGATACGCCCTGCTCATCACCCTCTTTATCTTCAAGATAGAGGCAAAACGTCTGCCCCTTCTTAAGGGTTATTTTGCCATCTTTAAAGTCTTTTATTCTTATTTCTGGTCCCTTGGTATCAAGAAGGGCCGCAACTGGTCTATTGTGCTCTTCTCTAAGGGCTTTTAGCTTAAGAAGCCTCTCTAACTGTTCCTCATGGCTTCCATGAGAGAAGTTAAATCGGGCAACGTCCATTCCCTCTTTAATTAATTCAGAAAGAATCCCTTCCTTATCGGTTGATGGTCCAAGGGTACATACAATTTTTGTCTTACGAATCTGCATAATATCTCCTTATATCAGAGTTCTGAAGTCTGTTCTCTGCAAGCCTTCTCTTTGCTTGGCAGCAATATAGCCGCCCAAAAACTGATTGTTGAAGTTATCCAGAACACATCCCACAAGTCTGCTGCTTCCTATTGTCTGCATTCTGACTACAGTGGCATCGAGACTGATCTTCATAGGCATGTTATGCCTGTCAGATTTTCCAATACAGTCACTGTATTGGAAGTTACATTTGTCACCCACACTAACCTCACACTCACATGGAAGCAATACTCCGATTCCACCGAGGCTTATGTCTCTGATAACAACCTCTCTCTGAAGCTTGTTACCTGCTACAGTTCCAACTCCAGAAATGTTTAGCCACTGTCTGTAGTTTTCCCTTCGCTCGTGTTTAACCCCTTCGCTCTTTGTGTAGAAGATATTTACCTCTCCTGCATCAGGAAGAGCTGCCTTAACAACCTTGGTATTTCTCCAGCAGAATGGTCTTGAATTAACAAGTCCTGTCAGGTGATAAGTGACATTAGGGGATGCTAAATTAACCACCTTCTCTCCTACTTTCACAGCCTTTACTGCACAGTAGTCGACATCCTCCTCCAAAAGCTCTGTTACCAGGCTCTCGTCCTTGCTTGTTAAATCCACAATCTGCTCTGCGAAATTCGCTGTCCTGTCTCCCATAACAGCACAGATTCCCAAATTGCTGCCTACTCTGATTTTCCTTAGTTCCATAGCCCTGTTCCTACTCTTCTTTATTTAGTATTAAGATAGCTGCAATACTCCTTAAAAACCTTAAAAAAGTCTCCTTCTGAGCTCCCCGTAAACTCTCTCAAGCTTGTCTCATTCCATAAGGTATAATTGAAGGTTGAATTAAGTTCTGCTTTAAACTCCTCATAGACATCGCCGAAGGAAACCTCCGCCCTGTTCTTCAGAATAGTCTCCTTGTTAGCCTCTGTAAGTTCTCTGTCTATTTTGCTGACAACTCTGTAATAATAGTATCTGTTACCCTCCTCAATGAGGCTTGATATGTCACCATCATCAAGAGCTGACAGAGCAGCCACTTCTATGGCTGTCATATCCTGCTTATATAACCTGTACTCGGCAACTGATACCTTGCTGTAATATCCGGCAACCTGTTCAAAATCATCCCCGGCCTCAAGTCTCTCTGTCACCTTTCCGGCATCCTCTTCTGTATCCACCACGATTCTCTGGACTATCATTACCCTGGCATCATCATCGCTAATCTCCTCATCTATACCTCCTGTGAGATTAACATAAAGCTTGGTGGCCAGCGCATACTGTTCGAAAAGCTCCTCAAGTTTACTACTGCTTAATCCAATGTATGAAGCTTCCTCTTTGCTGAGACTCTTTTCATACTGTGCTGCCGCCTTATCTGCATCCGCCTTCTCAGACTCCGTGAGTTCAACCATTGACTCTTTTGCCAGCTGGTCCATAGTAACCATTCTGGCTAAGGAGCTCAGGGTAACCTCCTTTACGTAGTCCTCAAGGCTTCCATTTCCCTTGTCATCATTCCAGACAGATGGATCTAAGGTCTCTCCATACTCCTTGTAATAGCTAAGGAGAAATACCTTGGCAAAACCAATATCACACTTCTCTTCTCCTATCTGAAAGAGAGATGATGTGTTAAGGTTCTGGGTCCACATAACATGATAGGAACCCATGCTGCAGGCTGTGAGGGATACTGCCATCGCCGCGGAAATAATGCCCAGCAATACTCTCTTATATATTTTCATATTATCCTTCCACAACTAAAAATCTGCCATTGCTAAGAGGAAAAACCTCTGCTTCCTGCAGGAGTTCTTCGTCGTCTATACCAATTACATCCATTCCCGCTTCATCGAAGTAGTCGCGAAGCTCTTTTATAGAGTCAACCACCACCGCCATACAGTCAATAAGGAATTCATCAGCATCCTCAAAGGTCTCAAATTCCTTTCTTCCGATAAGCTTCTCCTGGTTATTAATAAAGGTCTCTAGGCACTCATTATCATATGTATACATTCCCAAAACCTCCCTTATGTTTTATTCTTTATTATACCTATTTTTACAAGTTTACGTCAATGCTTTGGGATAGGGCAAAGGAGTATAAAACAATGCGTTTTACAGGTTTTTTCGACCATCTGGAAATGGCCATTGAATATAGCTCCATCTGCTTTTTATATCTTCCAACAAGTTCATCTCCAGAAGAGACTCTGTCAGTCTTATAATCCAGTAGCATATAGCCATCCTCATAAGGCATAAAGACATCAATAATACCCTGGGTAAGTATCTCGTCCTCGGTATCCATGTCAATACCTGCTGTGTGGGGATCAATACTCATGACAAAAGGCTGCTCCTTCTTAAGTTCTCCTCTTTTAGCTACCTCTCTCATAAGGCTTGCTATATCAGAGTTTAAAAAGCCTTCCATTTTGCCTAGAGAGATTAGCTCTCTATAGTCTGCTGGCATTAAGCCTTTTAAAGTCATCCTCTCAAGTTCGGAAGCTATATAGTCCTTCTCCACTTTCTCTGGCAAAATCGCAAAGTCGAGACACTCTAAGAATCTATGGGTAGCTGTACCCCTTAAGGCACCAAGGTTCTCTGATACCTCTCCACCCATAAACCTTGGAAGAAGCTTGTCATCTTCCTCCTTCAGGAAGGAAGCCTTCTCCTCCTCTTCCTTGTCCCCGTAGAAGTCCTCCATAAAAGCATGCTTTATCTCAGAGACAGAGACCTTGTTCTTTAAGCTTAATTCCTGCTCATGGTGATATGTTCCAGCAAATCTCTTTAAAACCAGGCTCTCATCTATTTCTTCTTCCATTATGGAAAATATATCCTGGCTTCCCTTTACAAGGCTCTCAACAGAGTCCATTTCCTGCTTAAGAAGCTCGGAATCAACCTCCTCATAGCTTAATGTTTCTATAGAAAAAACATCCTGCATCTTGTCAGCATTCTTAGCTATAGCTGGCAGCATAAAATCCAGGTATCTGTTTACAGTAGCCTTGTCCGGAAGTGGAAGTAATCCATTTTTGTCAAGTTTTGCCTTAGCTTGTCCCAGGAAATCTCCGCCACATTTATGGCTGCCTATAAGATAGAGCTTCTCCTTTGCTCTCGTAAGCTGAACATATAAAACCCTAAGTTTCTCAGCCTGCTCCTCTAAATGCTCGAACCTTTCAATTGCCTGCTGGCCAATGTTTTCGTATTTTCTTCTGCCGTCAAGGTCAACGGAAGGCAGGGCTATTCCAAGGGATTTGTGTATCTTAATATCTGACTTTTCCCCGTCCTGAGTGTATCTGTCTCCTAACTGAATACAGAAAACAATCGGAAACTCAAGGCCCTTGCTCTTATGTATGGTCATTAAGGAAACCTGGCTCCCCGTGGCCTGCTCATGACCTGGGGCCGCATCCATCTTATATTCCTTAAGCTGGCTTAAGTAGTATAGGAACTGAAAGAGACCATGATAGGATGTCTTTTCATAATCTATAGCCTTCTCAACGAGAATGTCGAGATTCTGCCTTCTGACAACTCCTCCAGGCATCATGGATACATAGTCATAGTAGCCTGTCCTTGTGTATATATAACTGATCAATTCATGCACAGAAAGGGTTTTGGCCTTTCCTGAGAGATCAAGAAGAAGGTCATTAAAGCTATTGATCTTTTTAATTATCTCAGCATTATCGGACAAGTCCTCGCAGTCAATTACCGCATCATAGAGGCTCCCCTCGGAAAGGCTTCTTAAAATGCCAAGTTCCTCGAAGCTAAGGCCCACTATTGGTGATAATAGCACGGTGGCAAGAGCCAAATCCTGCCTGTTGTTATCAATAATTGATAGCAGAGCCCTCATGGTCTTAAACTCTCTGGTGTCGAAATATCCAGTTCCCTCTATGGTATCAACCGGAATGCCAAACTGTCCCAGATAGTCAATTATCTCATCATTTTTGGTTTTCTTCCTGACAAGAATTGCCATATCAGAATACTGAACGGGTCTGTAATCTCCCCTGGCAAAATCATAGACCCTGCCGCTCTTCATAAGCTCTTTTATCTTGGCAGCAAGAATCATACATTCATATTGAAGAGGTTTAACCTTCTTTTCGGTTGCCTCCTGGTAGCTCTTCTTACTGTCATCATCAAGAAGAATAAGCTCAACCTTAAAATCTTCATCATGACTCCTGTCATATGAGGCTCCGTACTTTAAAGAGCAGGAATCATCGTAGTTAATTCCGCCTAAATCCTCCTTCATAACAGTCTCAAAGACCATATTGGTAAATCTAAGGATCTGCTCTCTTGATCTAAAGTTCTTATCAAGAGATATTTTCTGGCTCTGGCTCTCATCATCTGTGTAGGAATTAAGCTTCTCCACAAAGAGACCAGGCTCAGCATTTCTAAAACGGTAGATAGACTGTTTAACGTCACCTACCATGAAAATGTTGTTTTTGCCTTCCTGGCAGGTAGATATGGCAGTGAGCATGGCCTCCTGTACTCTGTTGGAGTCCTGATACTCATCTATCATTATTTCCTTAAAGTTCTTTCTATAGTTTCTTGCAATATCTGTGCAATTTCCCTCCCTGTCATATAAAAGCCCTAAGGTCATGTGCTCCATGTCATTGAAGTCAATAACATTCTTCTCAATCTTGGCATCACCATAAAGCCTCATAAACTTCTTTGTGAGGTCGACATATACCTTTATGTACTTATACAGACCAAAATACTCCCTCTTCTGGTCCAAAACGGAAATAAGCATATATGCAGGTTTTTTATTATTTACTGAAATAAACTCTCTTGCAGCAGTACGCTTAGCCTTGCAGGCATCATAAATACACTTCTCATACTCACTTAAACCGGCAACCTTAGGTCTCTTATGAGTCACATCAACCAGGCAGGTGGACTGCTTATCTATTAGTTCTCCCAGGCTGTCAGAATTTAGTAATTCATCAATTACACTTACAACGTCCCTGTATTCAGCCACCACATCATCATTGAAGGGAAGGTCATTTAACTGGTCAATGCACCATAATAGGTTTTCTCTGTGGCCTTTAAGGGTTAGAAGGTAATCCTCCTTTAAGAGATTAAAAAGCTCTGGCTCCTCGTTTCCCGTCACATCATAAAGCTTTAGGCATCTGTCTAAAAAGGCCTCTGGATCCCTGTCATTGTTAGCCATATTGTAGAGTCTCTCTATCATGGTAACAATTGCATCATCACCCTTCTCATCTCCATAGGCCTCGACAAAATCTATAAAATCCGGGTCGGAATTCTCGTAGGCTTCCTCTAAGAGAGCTTCGTAGCACTCTTCCTTAAGGAGCTTCTGCTCGTTTTCATCAAGATTCCTAAAGCCCGGAAGAAGGGGAAGCATATAGAAATGCTCCTTCATAAAGGAAAGGCAAAAGCCGTGAATTGTTGTTATTTTGGCATTATGAACAAGGCTTAACTGGGCCTGCAAATGGGCGTTGTCTGGCTCCTCCATAAGTTTCTCCTGAAAGGCCTTCTCTATTCTCTCCCTCATTTCATTGGCCGCAGCTTTGGTGAAGGTCACTATAAGAAACTCGTCAATGTTAACTGGATTAGCCTTGTCCAAAACCATCTCAAGGATTCTCTTAACCAGAACTGCCGTTTTTCCTGATCCTGCAGCTGCAGACACAAGGAGATTTCCCTCTCTCTTATCTATTACTCTCTGCTGTTCATCTGTATATTTCAAAGTTGCTCTCCTAATCTTCCGCTAATAATATAGCCTTGGCCTCGGTGTTAGACATGGTTACAGTTTTTTCGTAACCATCAATATTCTTGTCTATACCACAAAGGGCTGAATAATCACAGTACTCACACTCTGAAAAGCTTCCGCTTTTATGTTCTCTGGCAAAAACTCTTCCAGAAACCATTTCATTTCCAAGTTCCAGTATCTTGTCACGATTTCTCTGCCTCAGGGTTTCAAGGGTGTCATGTGATACTTCTATATGTCCCTTCATATAGTTTTCCACAGAATCGCCAATTCCCTTATAGTTTAACTCTGTAAGAAGGTCCCTGTCCCTAAGACTGACAAGCTCATCCTCAGAAAGCTGGCCTCCTTCATTTTCAGCGCCAAGCTTTCCAGGCAAAAGAGGATCTCTCATTCCGAAATATAAAGCCCCTTCGCAATAGAAGTCATTCTCTTCATAGCTCTTCTTTAGAATTTCCTCAGCTCCATCAAGATAGGTCAAAAGCTGAAGGGCAGTTCCATCCAGAATCCCCCCTAACATAAAGTCCTTGGCCTTAGACTTATAATCTATGACTCTGTATCTACCACCTTCCTTATCAAGGTCGATTCTGTCTATTTTGCCCTTTAATTCCATGGTGAAACCATTGGACAGCTCTATTCCCTCTCCCTCTTCATTTCTAATGTAGAAGGTCTTTTCAAAAAGACTTGGTTCAAAGGATGACTCCTTTAGCTGTCTGTTAAGGGCCCAGGTAGTCCTCTTCATAACCCTGATCATTCTGTTAATCTGATACTCTGTTCTCTTATTCTCATATAGGGTATAGGGAGCCTTATCAGCTGATAGTTTTAGCACCAGTTCAGTAACTAACTCCTCCCTTATATCATCAGGAACAGTCTTATAGTCAAAACCACGTTCCGAAAGCTCTCTTCCGTAGTTTTCAAGAACACCATGGTAAATTGTTCCCCTGTCAATAGGTGAAAAGCCTCCCATTTCGCGCTCACTTACCTTTATTCCGTATTCAAGATAATGCTTCATCGGGCAGGCAGCAAAGGTCTCTAAGCGACTTACAGAAAGCTTTATTTTGTCGCTGTAAAGCTTTCTCAGAAGCTCTGTGCTTATAACTTCATTAGGTCCACAGGTTTCCCTGGCCTTAACTAATTCACAGAGTCTGTCCTTAAATTCCGGATCATGGGCAAAATAGCTGACTAAAGCCCTGTCCTCCTGACTTAGTTCCCCTCTGTCGGACATAGCTTTTATCAGGTGAGTCATGGCCTGGTCCCTGGACATAAGGTCATCCTTATAATCCTCCTCCATGGCTCTGAGACTACCATCTGTAAAGAGTCTCTCAAGGGTTCCCACAAGATATGAAGGGTTTAGTTTTTTGCCCGACATATCATAGTTTGAGTAACTCACATATAACTGTTCTGAGGGCTTACAAAGAACCATATAGAGATAGAATCTCTGAACAAAGATTCTGTCCCTCACACTCATTGCAAGTTCAATATCACATTTTTCAAGGAATTCCCTCTCCTTGTCTGTAAGACACATGTTGCCTGTGGATGCCTTAGGGATTATTCCCTCATTAACTCCAAGGAAGAAAAGCACTTTTATATGCTCTAATCTGCTTCTGTCGATATCGCCAAGAATAACCTGGTCTCTTCCCATAGGAATGGAGGAAAGCTTAAGGCTCATAATACCAGCCTCAAGAATTTCCTTAAATTCCTTTATATCCATCTCCTCGTCTCCGAGAAGATCTGCATACTTCTCAAAGAGGTCAATGATGGCCTCATAAATCTTCTTATATTCAATCTGCTTCTTATAGAAGCCTTCTTTCTCCGCATAGCTGCTGAAAGCTGCCATTTTGTCTCGGACATTAAGGCTCTCCATGAGATTATATATTGCCTTTATGCGGTTTATGCACTGCCTGTCCTTCATAGCCTCGTTAAATGGGCCTATTATTTCAGCTATGTAGCCTCTTATTCTGTTAACCTCAAAAAGGGAATCCTGGTCCCTAAAGTCTCTTGTTTTATTGACAAAAGGAACAGACAGCTTCTTATAGCCTCTTATTTTGGCTGCCAGATAATAATTCTCCAGTAAAGCTATCTCCTGACCCTCAAGGTCGAAAAGACCTGACTTTAGAAGTCTGAAGAGAGACTCATAATTATAGTCGTAAATAATGCACTCAAGGGCAGATAAAATGAACTCTACAAGAGGGTCGAAGGTCACTGGCTCCTTCTGATCCAGATAAAGAGGAATTCCCGCCTCCTTAAAGGCCAACACTCCCTGATCTCCATAGGTTTTTAAATCTCCTGTAACTATGGCAAAATCCTTGTATCTGTATCCCTCAGACACCAAGGTTTTAATTCTTCTTGCGACGAAACGAAGCTCTTCCCTAGGATTCGCAAAATCCATAAGCTTAATCTGTCCAGAAGAAGAAACCTGGCTTAGGGGTCTGCTTCTAAAGAGATTTTCCTCAAGATGGGCTAAGTCACAGGCCTCCTTAAACCTTCTTTCAGACGGCATAGGCAAAATCTCCTCCAGAAGCTCTACCTGATTCCTGTCACAGATCTTTTTAACCTGATCGCGGTACTTCTTGCTGAGATAAAAGAGCTCTTGCTTGCCCTTTAGGACAGCATCAACCTCATTCCTGTCAAGGAGAATGGTCACATAAAGGTCCTCCGCCATGGTGACAATGGTCTCAAAAAGAAGATTCTGAATAGGAGTGAAGCCAGTGTAACCATCAAAGGCTATTACCGCATCCTTTAGAATCTTTGATTCTGATGCTATATTGTTAAGTTTTAGTAACACGGTCTCGGCTGTGACATAGGAACCTTCTATAAAGCTGTTAAAACCCTTATAGAGAATCAGAAGGTCATTAAGCTTATACTTAAATAGCCCCTCCTCCTCAGCATTTACAATCTTTTCAAGGTCCTCAGCCTGTATATTGTACTGGGAAAACTCTGTAATAATTGATTTAAGCTGATCGAGACTGCCTGGTCTGTTAATCTGATTCTTTAATACCCTAAGTTCATCCTCGTGCTCAGACACAACCTTACGAAGGACTAAGGTTTTGCCTATATCCTTTAAAACTGTAAGGTCAGTTACTCCAAGCTCGTCAAAAACACGATAAGCGAGACGTTCAAAGGAAAGAACATCGATATTCATTATGCAATGACTGTCTGATCTCTCCACAAACTCCCGCTGTGTGCTCATGGTAAACTGCTCCGGAACCAGAACCAAATACTGCTTCTCCGGATTTTTTACCGCTTCTTTAATTATATGGTCATACAGGCAGCTGGATTTACCGCTGCCTGCATTTCCGAATAAGTATTTTAAAGCCATACACTATCCCCATTATTTATCTGTTGGCCATAAACTTCTCTATATCATCAACTTCCTTAATGATATCCTTGCTTAATACTCTGCATCCGTCCTCAGTGATTAAGATATCATCCTCTATACGAATACCGATGCACTCTTCCTCGATGTATAAGCCTGGCTCGTTAGTGATTACACAGCCTGGGCGAAGCTTGATTCCATCTGCATGAGTTGTATCGTGAACATCTAATCCAAGGTGGTGGGAAACGCCATGCATATAGTACTTGGATAACTCGGAATCCTCCTTAATAAGACCTAATTCCTTAGCACCCTCCGCTAATACCTCTTTGCAAAGTGTGTTTAACTCTCCCAGGGTCACACCTGGCTTGGCAGCCTCTGCTACCTTCTTGTTAGCCTTTAAAACAACCTCGTAAACAGCTCTCTGTCTGTCACTGTACTTTCCGTTTACAGGGTAGGTTCTGGTAATATCAGAACACCAGCCATCTGCCTTGGAGCCTAAGTCTAGGAGTAAGAGACTTCCGTCCTTGCACTCCATTCTGTTAGTCTCGTAGTGAAGCATGGTTCCGTTGTAACCTGATCCTGCAATAGTCTGGAAGGATGGACCAGAAGAACCAAGATACTTAATGGTTCCCTCATAGATTGCCTGTGCCTGATATTCCATCATACCTGGCTCTAATCTCTTCATAACAGCCTCGAGGCCCTGTCTTGTCATATCAATGGCTGCCTCAATTCTCTTAACCTCTTCCTCATCCTTAGCCATTCTAAGGTAAGAAGTAATATCGTAAAGGTCATACATTGGGATGGCTGGATACTTGTTCTTAAAGTCAAGTGCCTTTGTAAGGTTGAAATCTGCAGCATCATCAGGTGTATGACGATATGTGTCAAAATAGATACCCTTAATTCTTGAGGACCAGAGCATTCTATTCATAACAGAATCAAAAGCCTCTAAGAACATTACGTCATCAATTCCGCTCTCTTCCTTAGCCTCATCCTTGGTAAGTTTCTTGCCAAACCACTTCTCATCATTAGGATCTGCGTCCTCAATGAAGAGAATAGTTCTGGTCTCCTTATCAGTTTTATCAAGAAGGAGAATCATATTGTCTCTCTCGATATCTGTAAGGTATCTGAAGTTCTTATTAACCTCAAATGGGAAGTACTCATCCTCACTTACATGAACCTCAAGTCCAGAGTATAAAACCGCTACGGTACCCTCTTTCATTTTGTCAAACACATTCTGTCTTCTCTTTAATAGTAAACTCTTCTCCATTGTAAACTCCTCTCTAGTCCGGGTATGTAAGTCTTTCCGGTTTAATGTTAATTAAAACTTCATTCAGGTATTTCTCTGCAGTGTATTTTGCCATTGGAAGGTTCATGTCCAGGTAATTGCCACAGTCATGGGCAGAGGCTCCCGGAACCTGACTCTCAAAGTCCTTAATGAAGGTAAACATTCTTACTAATAAATCAATAATGTCCCTAGACTGGTAGTCGCCTGCAAGTAAAAGGTAAAAACCTGTTCTGCAGCCCATTGGTCCAAAGTATATTACTCTCTCCTTATACTCCTCATCGTTTCTAAGGAATGTGGCAGCAAGATGCTCTATTGTATGAATCTCAGCGGTATTCATAACAGGCTCGAAATTAGGCCTTGTAAGTCTTAAATCGAAGGTTGTAACGGTCTCAGCTCCTACCTTGTCCTTTCTTGATACATAGACACCTGGATAAAGACTGAGATGATTAACTGTAAAGCTTGCTATTTTCTCCATATAAACCTCCTAACTAAGCATCTTGACAAGTTCCATTGTCAGTGCTGAAGAATGCTCAGCAGCCTTTTTCTCGAAGGTTGGGTAATCCATTTCAGCAGAATCATCAGCCTTATCGGAAATTACACGAAGCACAAGAAATGGAACTTCATTTAGGTATGCTGTATGTGCAACCGCAGCCCCCTCCATCTCACAGCATAAGGCATTGAAATGTTCTTTAATAAACTGTTTTTTAGCCTTGTCTGCTATAAACTGGTCTCCAGTTGCAACTCTTCCCTCGAAAACTTTGATATCAGGGTTTACTCTCTCACAGGCCTCTTTTGCCTTGGCTCTGAAATCAGAATCTGCCACGAAGGAGAATACATCCATCTGCGGAATCTGTCCCGCCTCATATCCGAAGGCAACTGCCTCCATATCATGCTCAACAAGATCTGTTGAAAGAACAACATCTCCAATATCTATTCTTGCATCGAGTGAACCGGCTATACCTGTATTCATTACATAATCCGGTTTAAAGAGGTCAATTAATGACTGGGTGCAGCTTGCGGCATTTACCTTACCTACACCTGCTTTTACTATAACAACTTCCCTGTCCATTAAAAGTCCCTTATAGTATTCTCTTCCCGCATGTTTGTGGATGGTAACATTGGTCATGGCTCCCTTAAGCTCATCCACCTCAAGATCCATTGCTCCGATTATTCCTAACATTTATAGCTCCTTAATTGGTACCTGTAATGTCATCGCCAAAATACTTAATAGAAATCTCAGAAAGCTTGCCCTCTGCTCTAAGTTCAGAAATGGCATTGGTTATTGCCTCTCTTAAAGTGTCTGTGGAGGAATCCTTTCTAAGTGGAAGACATACATTAGATGCCTCCTCTGTGAGAGCTGCAATGTGGATCTCTGCCTCTGGATGCTCCTCAACATAGTCATAGAAGGAAACATTAGCATTTAATGTAGCATCGATTCTTCCTGCAATTAATAACTCCATAGTCTCTGCAAGGTCATCAACACCAGTAACGTCTGCGCCAAAGCTCTCTGCTATGGCAGCGTATGTTGAAGAAAGAGTATTGGCAGTAGTTTTGCCAGCAAGATCCTCGAAGGACTCAATATCTGTATTGTCATTTCTTACAATAAGTGCTGTGTGAATAAAGGCATATGGATCTGTGAAGTTATACTTCTCAAGTCTGTCCTCATCTACCTCAACTCCGTTGGCTGCAGTGTCATATCTTCCGGAATCAACACCGGCAAGAATACCGTCCCACTCTACCTCAACAAACTCTGCCTCAACGCCTAATTTCTCAGCGATAGCCTGGGCAACTTCAATATCGAAGCCCACAAGGTTGTCGTTTTCATCATGGTAAGTCCATGGTGCCCAGCAGCCCTCTGTTGCAATTATGATTGTTCCTCTCTCCTGAATTGTGGAAAGAAGATCCTGGCTTTCTCCTGCAGTTCCCTTATCCTCTTCTGCAGTCTTGCTGCAAGCAGACATAGACAAAGCGGAAATCACCATAACAATTGTCATTAATAATGCAAGTAATCTGTTCTTCATGTAAAACACTCCTTTTAATTATATTTTCAGGATATAAATCCTTTAGTTTTCTTCTTCTCTCAGTATTGTCTTAAGGAAGGCCTTGGTTCTCTCCTCCTTAGGATTACTGAAAATCTCACTGGCGGGGCCACTCTCAAGCACCCTTCCTTCATCCATAAATAAAACCTTGGTAGCCACAGATCTGGCAAAAGCAATCTCATGGGTTACAAGGACCATTGTCATGCCCTCATTGGCCAGCTGCTTCATTACTGACAGCACTTCTCCAATAAGCTCGGGATCAAGGGCTGAAGTAGGCTCATCAAAATAAATTATCTCAGGATTTACAGCAAGAGCCCTCGCTATTGCCACTCTCTGCTGCTGACCACCTGAAAGCTCATTTGGATAATGATCCTTTCGGTCTGACATGCCAACCTTTTCAAGCATTTCAAGTCCTATTCTGTTAGCCTCTGCCCTGTCCATTCTTCTTCCAACAATGAGGCCCTCTGTAACATTCTTAAGAGCCGTCATATTTCTAAAGAGGTTGTAGTTCTGAAATACAAAGGCAGTCTTCTTTCTTAGCCTGTTTATATCTCTCCTGTGAATACCTGAAAGTGAGAACTCCTCTTCATCAAAAATCATGGTTCCCGAGTCAGCCCTCTCAAGGAAATTAAGGCAGCGTAAAAGGGTTGTTTTGCCGGAACCGGATGGACCGATAATGGCAATAACATCTCCCTTTTCAACCTTAAGGTCTACTCCCTTTAGCACATTAAGATCTCCGAAGGACTTATGAATATCTTTTATCTCTAACATAAGAACCTCCTAATCAAGACTTCTCATATGCTTCTCACAGTAACTCTGAAGCTTGGTGAGCACTGTACAGAAAATGAGATATATTAATGCAACTTCAATGTAGAGAGCCAGGGGCTCATATACTCTGGCATTGATTCTCTGGGTTGCCATAAACATTTCTACTACTGTGATATTGGCTGCCAGGGAAGTATCCTTAACCAGTGAAATCAGGGAATTGGACAGTGGTGGAAATGCCGTCTTCAGTGCCTGGGGCAAAATGATTCTGGTGATTATCTGTGGATAGGAAAGTCCTGCACAGTATCCAGCCTCCAACTGTCCCTTTGGAACTGCCTCAATGGCCGCTCTCACATTTTCCGCATCATAGGCTCCTGTATTTAGAGAGAAAACCAGAATTGCTGCGGGGAAGGGATTCATCAGTATTCCAAGATTAGGTAGTCCATAAAATATTACAAACAACTGAACCAAAAGAGGTGTTCCTCTGAAAATCCAAATATAGAATCTGGCAATGTGCTTTAGTATTGGAACATTGGCATACTGAACCAGGGCAACCAGCACCGCTATCACTAAGGAAATAGCGAAGGAGATAATGGTTAATGGAATTGTAACCTCTATTCCTGGGATGAGAATCTTCGTGAAGGAGTCCACAAGAATCCCAACTAATCTGTCTGTCATAAAAACTCCTTATATAGTCGTAGTCTCGTTAATTATACACATAATGATGTGGTTTATCAAGATTTTGCCAACGGCTTTTATGGGATTGGCAAGGCAACTTGTCGCGATTTTGCCTTGTTTAGGCTCCCAAAAAGATTTATAATAATTATAGTACAAAAGTACCAATATTTAAAAGGGGGAATTATAAATGCCAGAGACATTAAAAAAACGTAGTGAAGTCCCTGTAAATGAAACCTGGGACCTTACACTTATTTATGAAAATGAAGATCTCATGAATAAAGACCTTGATGAAGTATTAGCAATTACTGAGGACCTTGAGAAGAACTACAAGGGCAAATTAAACAATGGAAAAATCATCGACGAGGCTTTAAGAAAATATGAGCGCTTTTATGAGCTTTTAGTTCTCATTGAGAACTATGTTTCTCTTTCCGTATCTGTTGATTACACAGACAGTAAGCTTCTTCAGATGTCCAGCAGAATTGACTCTCAGGTATCTGATATCTTCAGCCGCTTAAGCTTTATCGAGTCCGAGATTTTAGCCCAGCCAGCTAATGTCATTGAGGAAGCAATGGAGTTATCAGATGGAATGAAGAACTTTTTAAAGGATCTTCTTAACTGGAAACCACACGTACTCCATCCTGAAGTTGAGCGTACACTTGCCGCAATTAAGCCAATCACTGGTGCACCATATAATTTCTACGAGACCAGCAAAATGTCCGATATGCAGTTCGATGATTTTGAGGTTAATGGAAAGTCCTATCCACTTGGCTACTCCCTATTTGAGGATGAATATGAGTATATGCCAGAAACTGAGGTTCGCCGCGCTGCTTTCCGTGCTTTCTCCAACAAGATTGCCCAGTATCAGAACTCAACTGCAGCTTACTATCAGACAAGCTGTCAGAATGAGAAGATCATGTCCACTTTAAGAGGCTTTGACTCCGTATTTGATTATCTTCTCTTCGACCAGAAGGTAACCCGTGAAATGTACGACAGACAGATCGACTTAATCATGAACGAATTAGCTCCTCACATGAGAAAATTCGCTAAGTTATTAAAGAAGGTTCATAAGCTTGACAAGATGACATATGCAGATCTTAAGCTTCCTGTTGACCCATCCTTCACACCATCCGTAACCATTCCTGACGCTCACAAGTTCGTTAAGGAAGGTCTCGCAATTTTAGGTGAGGATTACGGCAAAATGATTGATTCAGCCTTCAAAGACCGCTGGATTGACTTCGCTCAGAACATCGGTAAATCCACCGGCGGCTTCTGCGCAAGCCCATATGGCAAGAATTCCTACATCTTACTCTCCTATCACCAGCAGATGTCAGATGTCTTCACTCTTGCCCACGAGTTAGGCCATGCTGGACACTTCAAGACCTGCAACAATGCACAGTCCATTATGGATACAAACGTATCCACATATATGGTAGAGTCTCCATCCACAATGAATGAGCTCTTAATGGCCAACTACTTAAAGACCACATCTGATGACAAGAGATTCCGTCGCTGGGTACTTTCTTCCTCCATCAGTAATACCTATTATCATAACTTCGTAACCCACCTTTTAGAGGCAGCTTACCAGCGTGAAGTATACAAGATTATTGATGAGGGTGGTTCTGTACAGGCAGATACCTTAAATGAGATTATGCATGATACCCTTAAGAAGTTCTGGGGAGATGATGTTGAACTCACAGAGGGTGCTGAGCTCACATGGATGAGACAGCCTCACTACTACATGGGACTCTACTCCTACACCTACTCAGCAGGCTTAACAGTAGCTACAGAAGTTGCACGCCGCATTGAAAAGGAAGGAGCTTCCGCAGTTGAAGACTGGAAGAAGGTTCTTGAAGCCGGCTCAACTTTAAATCCTGTAGAACTTGCAGCTTTAGCTAAAGTTGATATCACAACTGATGAGCCACTTAAGAACACTATCGCTCATATTGGTAATATAATTGATGAGATTATTGCTTTAACAGAGGAATTAGAAGCTTAATCAAAAAAGACTCTCTTATAAAAATCGAGTAGGAGGGAAAACCAAACAAGTTTTCCCGACCTCTCACACCACCGTGCGTACGGTTCCGTACACGGCGGTTCAATCAACTTAACAAGTAACACACCTTTCGGTGTAGTAATCTAACATTGAGACTAATCCAAAT
>JAZQNS010000009.1:0-18655 GCA_045627425.1 Lachnospiraceae bacterium
CTTGCAGCCTCAATTGAAGCGTTTAAGGCAAGGAGGTTGGTCTGGCTACTAATGTTAAGAATGTCTCCTGTAAGCTCCTCTATCTGACGAACGTTCTGGGACTCTTCCATTCTCTCCTTGAGTTCAACAGCCATCTTTTCAGCTCTAATCTTAACATCGTCCTGAACTCTGATGGCCTTCTTCTTGATTTCCTCAGCATCCCTCTCAATCTGCTCAGTCATTTCCTCTCCAGAAGCTGACTGCTCAGCCATAGACTTAACGGACTTAACCATAACCTCAAGTACAGAAGAAATGTTGGCCATGCTGGCTGAAGTCTCCTCCATGGCAGCTGACAGCTGACCCATTTCATCAGCAACATTCTCAATTCCGGTAACCGTATCATTTACATTATTCATTGAAGTTGTAACGGAATCATTAAGGGATGTTGATGAAGCAGCAATCTCTGCAACTACACCTCTGATATATCTAAGAAGGTCGTTAACATAACCTGCAATTACTCCTAATTCGTCCTGATTGCCAGCTGGCAATTCCTGGGTAAGATCTCCACCGGAATTAACGATATCATAGATTCTGTTTCCTACGGCATTAACCTTTCTAATAAGCCTTAATACAATGAAGTTTAACAACGCCACTGCAATAAGCACCATAACAACTGTTAAAATTACGCATGTATTTTTAAGGGAATTTAAGTTGTCCTGAACTGACTCTGCGTCGAAGTCTGCACCTACTACACCAACAACACTATTGCCATCCATTATTGGCACATAGGCTGTAATTAGGTACTCACCATCATAGTAGTCAATCTGACCGCCTACAGAGGCATTTCCAGTAGAAATAACTTCAGCTACCAGGTCCTCATCGACCTCCAAAGAATCTCCGATCATTAGCTTGTCAGCACTGGTGTCTGTGTCTACCACGTAGACAATTTTTCCACCACCGCTGTCCTTTAAGGTATATAAGTACTTTATGTCGCTTCCATCTTTTACAAGATTAAGTCCATTAACAATTGTAGAGTATGCCTCGCTGCTTTCGCCCCCTTCGCTTAAACTCGCTAACAGGGAAACATCAATTGAGTTTGCTGCCACCCTTGCAAGAGACTCAGCCTCACCTGTTGCAACATCAATAATGGCCCTCTCTGCAACGGTATATGATCTGTAGGTCAGTATTAAACCCATAAGAACTACGATAACCACAGCTGGAATTAAAACCTGCGGCAAAATGCCGAATGAAACTCTTTTCCTCATATACTTTCTCCTTAATTCTCTAGTGAATTACCTATCAATTCATATTTGGATTTTATCACTTTACTTGATAATAGCCATATAGTTCACTAATAAATCACAGAATAATCAAAAATGAACAACAGCATTAAAAAACAACCGGCATTAGCCGGTTGTTTTCACTTATCAATAATTTACTTTACAACTACAGAAGTAATGTGTGGGTTAACTCCCTCATACCAGTAAAGGAAACCTTCCATAACAACTGTGTCGCCAACCTGAAGGTTCTGAACTGTGGTGTATACCTCAGTTCCAGCACCTGTTAAGTAGCTCTCAACAGTGAAGGTATAAGTATTACCATTGTAGGAAACATTAAAGTATAGGTCGTCGCCTTCACTTCCAGATCCATCCCAGTTGTACATGAAAGCATCTCCAGCCTCATTAGCTGCCTCAACTGTCATACCAGTGAAGGATACATACATATTCTGCATATCAACTAAGGACTCAGAAGCTAACTGCTCTGTAACATCTGTTGCTGGTGCAATCCAGTTGCCCTCTAAGATTTCGAAGCTTCCGTCAACGATTTCAACCTCTCCAGACCACTCAGACTTGTATCCTGTAACCTTAATCTTGGTTCCTGGTACTAAGAGTGCTGCATCTTCCTCAGAACATGCACATCCATAGATGAAATATGCTCCATCAGCATCCTGTGTGTAAAGGGTAATTGTGTTATCCCACCAGGACTGATTAGCCTGTACATATGCCTCAATTGTAACCTCAGTCTCAAGGTCAGCTGCAATGTACTCTGCATAGGTCATAACACCCTCGCCCTTCTCTGTATCTGGGCCTGCTACATCTTCATTTGTTGTGTCTTCCTGCTGATCTTCTGTCTGGTTAGCCTCTGTATCTGTAGTATTGTTGTCAGCCTTGTTGCAAGAAACTAAGGCAAATACTAAAACAAGTGCTAAGAGTAAGCTCATCCATTTTTTCATTTCTCTTTATTCTCCTATAAAAATTATTATTATTGCTACGGTATTCCCGCCGCAGCAATACTATTATACGCTTATTTTTTAATCTTTCAAAAGTTTTCTTCTTAAATACACAAAAATTATAAAAATCCAGGCTAGAGCAAGACCTGACAGCAGCCATTTTGCCGTGGAAGGAAGGGGACCTAAGTCCTTTCTCACTGCTCCGTCGGAGGACTCTGCCTCTATCTCATCAAGATGATGTAAAGAGGTCTGTGAGGCAAAAAGCTCATTTAAGAAGCTGTCGTCTATCTCCTTCTTTCGTCTAACTGCCTTGGTGGTCTCCTCTATAAGAGCAGAGGCCGCGCTTCTTAAGGATGCCGAACCGTTAAAGACAGGAGTGGTGAAGGTATTTTCTGTATTTTCCAGCAATAGTTTTGTAGCATCAAGCTTAACCTGATAGTGGTCCTTAGAATCTCCCTCATGGTTTAAATACTCCAGATACTCGGCAGACTCCCTGGCCTTTATGGTGACTGGCACGTAGCCCTCGGTTTCAGCATAGCTTATCTGGGGCTCATTTGTCAGTAAATACTGGGCAAAAAGCCAGCTTGCAAGCACTTCCTGGTCGTCATCCTTATTGAATACACAGATGGATGGCCCCTGACTCATCATATATATATTCTCAGAATCATACTGAGGAACCGGCCTTACCACTGTGTTAAAATCGCATAGATCCTCCTCACTAATATCAACCAAGGGGGCATCTCCTCCCATCCAGGTTGAACCCGCTGTGGAATCTATGGCGAAAACGCACTCTCCTGCATTTAAGAAATTGGCAGGGTAAGAAGAAATCTTAAAGGTGGAGAAGGCACCAGACTTTCCGTGAAGGGCAATCTCCTTTAATAACTCCTTTGTTGTGTCATTAAAGATAAGAACCTCCCCATCCTCTGTGGAATAGCCCGCATCAAGTTGCTTAAGCATGGTGATCATCATGTTGTCCGTGGACTTGTAGATGAATGGAATCATGACATTTTTGCCGTTCAGGACATAGCTTCCGTCGGAATTGGTGGCAAGGGCCTTCTCAGACACCTCCCATATGAAGTCCCAGGTTAACATATCAGGAACCTCATAGCCAAGGGCCTTCACATAGTCCTCGTTAATATAGCAGGCCTCTGTGGATCTTAGGAAGGGTAATGCATAGTAACTGTCGTTAATTTTGCACTCATTTAAGTATTCCTCCACAATCTGATCCCGCGACACGGAATCAAAGTACAGATCACTGCCCCCTAAACCATATTTTTCGTTCTCCATCAAAGGCCCTAAGTCGGCCACAGTGTCAGCTCCTGTAAGGTAGGTAGCTATGTGGTCCGGGTAGGTAATACAGACATTTGGAGTTGTATTGGTAGATATATTTGTAATTACATCGTTATAGATTTTTGAGTAATCCGTGTAGAGCTTCATGGTAACAGTAATGTTAGGATAGAGCTCCTTAAAGTCCTTAATGGCCTTGTCATATACCTCTGTCTGAGTTTTGTTGGTATCGTTTTTTGCCCAGAAGGTTATCTCATAGTTTCTGCTACTGTCGAATTCCTCCGGTACAGTAAAGGTCCTTTCAGAAGTCCCTTTTCCATGGCAGCCTGACATAAACAGACATGGCAAAATTAAAAAGGCACACATTACAACTGATATTAAAGTACTGGCAAATCTTTTCATTATCCCTTGGTACCTCCTCTCGATACACCCTCCATAATCTTCTTATGGAAAGCGAAGAAGAGTATCAGTAATGGCAGAGAAATAACCACTACTGCCGCCATCATGGCTGGTATGTTCTCTCTTCCAAAGCCATTCTCCCTTATCTCCTGAATTCCGTTTGAGACAAGGTAGTAGTTCTCATTGTCTGTGATTAGTCTTGGCCAGATATAGGAATTCCAGCACTCAATAACCTTTAGAATAACCACAGTGACAACCGTTGGCTTGCATATAGGCAGCATAACCTTCCACAGGAACTTCCAGTCTGAGGTACCGTCTACCTTGGCAGCCTTGTATAACTCATCTGGCACTGCCTCGAAGTTCTCCTTCAAAAGATAAATATAGAAGACAGATGTCACAGATGGCAGTATCAGTCCTAAAAATGTATTCCTTAAATTCCAGTTGGTTATGGTGACAAAATTAGTAATTACCACCAGCTCATTAGGAATCATCATAAGGGAAAGAAAGGCTGTAAATAAAAGAGGCTTTCCCTTGAAGTTTAATCTGGCAAAAGCATAGGCCGCAAGTATTATTACTAAAAGCATAAGACCCGTTGTTGCCACCGCAAAAACAATAGTATTAAGGAAATACCTTGAAAGGGGAACGGTGGTAAAGGCATCCACATAGTTCTTTATGGTTGGATTTGCAGTAAAAAATTTAGGAATGTACTCTGCATTATATTCACTGTAGCCCTTCAGAGATGTAAGTATCATCCAATAAAATGGGAAGATTACTATTACCGCCCAGAGGCTTAAGAGTATGTAGGTGACAATGGATTTAGTCTTTTTCATTTTGCCACCTCCTTAATAATGGGCCTTGCCACTTGAGGCCATCAAATTAATGACCGTAATGGTAAGGACTATTGCAAATAAAATCAGGGCTGCTGCCGAGGCATAGCTTGGATATCCACCGGAAGCACCGTAAAGCATATCGTAGATATAACCTACAATTGTGTTCATGCCTGCAGAATTAAGGTCAGTTCCAAAGAGGGCCACCTCATCAGAATATGCCTTAAAGGCCCCAATGAAGCCTGTGATTATAAGGTAGAAAATCATAGGTGATATGGCCGGCAGGGTAATTCGGAAGAAGGTCCTTGTAGCAGTAGTTCCATCTATCCTGGCTGCCTTATAAAGATCCTGATTGACCGATGCAAGAGCTGAGGTAAGTATTAGAACCTTAAAGGGTATTACAATCCAAATTGTGTAAATACACATTACCAGCATCTTGGCATAGTATGGTCCCTCGATGAAATCAATGCTTGAGCCACCGAAGAAGCCAATAAGCATGTTGATTAGACCGTCAGAGTAGGCAGTTTTCTTAAAGAGGATCATAAATACCAGACCGACTGCCAGAGTGTTGGTAACGTAAGGCAGGAAATATATGGTCTGGAAAAGATCCTTAAGCTTCTTTATTGAACTCAAGCCCAGGGATAAAAGCAGGGCAAGTCCTGTTGATAATGGCACAGTCACTATAACCAGAATAAAGGTGTTCTTCACTGCCTTTAAAAAATACTGGTCATGAAGGACATAGGAGAAATTGTATAATCCTATACCCTGAGCGGACTGGGAGGCGAAATTATATCCTTCCTCCATGGAATAAAGCACAACGTCGATCAGGGGATAAACCATGAAGAGAAGTAAGAATGCCATAGCTGGCAAAAGATAGAGCCAGGCTTTTTTATTGTTCTTATTCACAGTATATTCTCTCCTCTGTCTCAGTATCAAAAATGAAAACCTTATCAGACTTTAAGCTGAAAGTGATTCTCTCTCTATCTGTATCAATGTGGGAACCTGATGGAATAATGGCCCTCATGTTTTCACTTAAGCCATCCTCATGGTTAAATACCACGGAGGTATCCCTTCCCATAACCTCAAAGGTCTTAAGAGTGCATGAGAAGGCGCCGTCCTTATCAGGCAAAAATCCCTCGGGGCGTATTGCAACGATGACTTCTCTGTCACTAATGCCTGGCATACCAAGGACATTCTCCCCATTCAGGATGAGATTACCATTTTTAATACTTCCCTTAAATACATTTATCTGGGGGTTGCCAAGGAACTTGGCAACAAAGAGATTGGCCGGATTGTCATAAACTCTCTGTGGCTTGTCAGTCTGCTGAAGGACACCCTTCTTCATAACCACAATCATGTCTGAGATGGACATGGCCTCCTCCTGATCGTGGGTTACAAAAACTGTGGTTATTCCTGTCTCATTCTGTATGCGACGAATCTCTTCTCTGGTCTGAATTCTGAGTCTTGCATCAAGGTTTGACAGAGGCTCATCTAAGAGAAGTACCTTAGGTCTCTTAACCAATGCTCTTGCAATAGCCACTCTCTGCTGCTGACCACCTGACATCTCGTTAGGCTTTCTGTCTAAGAGGTCCTCAATCTGCACCAGTCTGGCAGCCTCTAAAACCTTGTCGGCAATAACTTCCTTGCTCAGCTTATTCTCCCCCTTAAGATTCTCAAGTGGAAAGGCTATATTTTGCCTTACTGTAAGATGTGGATAGAGGGCATAGTTCTGGAACACAAGTCCAATACCTCTCTTCTCAGCCGGAAGTTCTGTCACATCCTCATCTCCGAAGAATATGCGGCCTTCGCTTGGTGCCTCAAGTCCCGAAATCATGTTTAGAATAGTGGACTTGCCGCAGCCAGATGGTCCTAAAAGAGCTATTAGCTTGCCCTCCGGCACCACAAGGTCAAAGTCGGAAACCGCTATAACTTCCTCCTTAACCTTCCTGTCTCTAGATGGAAATCTTTTTGTCAACTTCTCTAATGTTACCTTCAATTTGTCACCCCGTATAACTAGAATTTATGATTTACAAAGTAGCTTAGAACCACCCATGTATAAACAGAATAGAATATTCCGTCATCGTCTAGGCCATCCTCAAGGTAATTTAAGGCCTCTTCCCTGCTTATTAGCTCGTAATCCTCTATGAGTTCACCGCCCTCTGTATTGTCTGAGTTGATGACGGATGGATCTGGCAGGTCAATTACTGCAAGAACAATTGCATTACTCTCATCTGTCATTCCCGGACTGCTAAAGAGAAGTGGGTTAATTACCTCATAATAGTCTGTATCCTTAGGCTCTATTCCGGTCTCCTCGAAGACCTCTCTCCTTGCGGTGGCAATAAGAGGATCCTCAGTCTCCGCATCTGCTTTGTCAATCAGCCCCGCTGGCGGACTTAAAAGGTACTGTCCCACAGGGAATCTAAACTCATGTGTCAATAAGAGTCTGGGCTCCTGATTTGGAATCTTCACCACCAGGCACACGCTGACTGCATCTGGCAGCATGGAGGCAAAATGGTCCCCCTTCTTATTGGCTACAAGATTCTCCTCATCTCTTCTTGTAGCTACCACATAGCTTTTGCCTCCCTCTCTCTCGAAGTCAAAAACCTTTAAAAATCTGCTGTCAAAAAGACTCTTTATCTTTCCCATCAGTTTAACCTTCCTTCCCTTCCACCAACTGGAATATTCATATTTATCTCTTCTCCTCTGCTCTCCAAAAGGGCAGCCTTAGTGTTCATTCCAACCTGATACTCAATTAAGTCGAAGGCACAGAAGGAAATCTCCAGAGGGTATGTCCTGTGGCCTTCAAGGAAATCCATGCAGGTCTTTATGGCAACCTCCCAGGCATCCTTCATTGGGCAGCCATTTGCACCTGAAGATAAAAGAGGAAAAGCAATGGAATGGCATTTCATCTCAAGGGTCATCTCCAGAGCTTTTTTGTAAATGTCCCCAAGTATTAAAAGCTTCTCCTTAAAGCTGTCTGCCCCCTCGGTTAAGGCACTAAACTTTGGTGCCACCGCATGGAAGACATACTCCGCCTTCAGATTAAAGCCAGGGGTCACTACTATATTGCCCGTGTCACAGTGGCCTATCTCTTTACAGGACTTAAGCATATCATCGTAACCAGCCTGTCTATAGATTGATTCACACACTGCACCCACAGGGGCAAGGTCTGTATTCGTACTGTTAACAACAATATCCGCATCCTTTGTAGCCACGTTATTCTTCAGAATGTTTAACCTTCCCATATTTCTAACAAAATAATGTCGGCCGATCCAGGTGGCAATACCATCAAGACCAGGATAAACCACTCTCTCATTAATGTTGGAATGGTCTAGAAGGTCTCTTATCTCCCATCGGAGATTCTTATCAATGATATATTTAATTACTCCGTCCTCCATACTTGTAAGAACCTTCTCAATATTGTCCATGCCTGATGGAATAACAGCGAAGGAGGAATACTGGTTAGCAATTCTCATATCTATGGAAGGAGGCTCAAGGATAACCATTTTGTCATCCCCCATATCCAGGTCGTACTTCTCAAGCACCGACTTATATGGTCCGTTATTATCGAAGAGCTCATTTAGCATCTTCACCGTAAATATTCTCTGGGAATACTTCTCGATCTGAGCCTGATACTCCTTTGGAAGGCGCTCGTTAATCTTAAGAACATCCACCCTCCAGATTACACAGTCTCTTTGGTCCATCATGTCCATGTTAGCCTCAGATGTAGCAAAATGCATGGCCATAAGTGGTGAGTTGGACCAGTCTAAAAGTCTGGTTGGAAGTCCGTGGTGCTGACCAATAATCATGGTGGACCATACGGAATCCTCCATCCCTGGCGCCTCCATTGCCGAATACTTGGCAAAATTATCCAGAATGTGATGCTCAAGGAAGGCCTTTTTGTCCTTACAGTTTCTCTGTAAAGAGGTCTTTAGTTCGAAGGAGACATCCGGCAGTCCCCTGTATATGAAATGGCTTCTGTGGCGGCCTAACTCCCCATCGAATTCCTGCTGGTGAAGCAGCTCCACCACCTGCTCAATATGGCTAACCTTTATTGTCTTCATGATGCCCTCCTTATCTAATATAAATATAGACCTTGGCACTGGCTCAGGCAAGCACCAGGCAAAAAATAAAAGGGAAGAGCAGTCTCTTCCCTTTCTGATATTCTCTATTCTACAGGTACCACAATAAGCTCCTTGGTCACCTTGTTTAAGACCTCGCAGCCATCCTCTGTAATAAGTACCAGATCCTCAATTCTTACACCAATATTTTCCTCAGCGATATAGATGCCCGGCTCAATGGAGAAGCACTGACCTGGCTTTATTATTGCATCGTTAACAGCGGAAACATCTCCCCACTCATGGTCCTCTAATCCACAGGAATGACCAGTTCTGTGAGTGAAGTACTTGCCGAAGCCCTTCTCCTCAATGTAGTTACGGCAGGCAAGGTCCACATCCATCATGCGGTTTCCTGGCTTGGCTGCATCGATTCCTCTCTGCTGTGCCTCTCTTACTACCTCATAGACCTCTCTTGCTCTGTCTGATACCTCTCCGATAAAGACAGTTCTTGTCATATCTGAAGCGTAATTGTCCTTCATGCCTCCTATGTCGATAACTACGCAGTCGCCAATTTTGCCTGTTGACTCATCTGTTTCGTGGTGTGGATCTGCAGCGTTTCCAGCATAAGCTGTAATAGGATCGAAGGATACTCCCTCACAACCGTACTTCTTATATGTGTCTCGCACGATGGCATCTAACTCAAGCTCTGTGTATCCCTTGGTTACAAGTGGAATAATCTCAGAGATTACCTTGTCGTTAATGCGGGATGACTCTCTTAAAAGCTCCTTCTCACCCTCGTCCTTAATCTGACGAACTCGGTCAACAATAAGAGATCCGTTTCTATATTCAGGGGCAGCCTTCATATCCTGTAAGTCTAACAGGAAGTGAGCAGGCCAGGTTTTGTCAATTCCAAGAGCCGCATTGTGATCTATTAAATCATTCAGCATCTCCACCTTTTTATCTGTATCCTCGTACCAGATAATGTCAACTCCCAAGTCCTTAGACTGTGGGAAAAGGCGGTTAATCATAATCTTATGTCCGCCATTTACATTTAGGTAAAGGGCTAAGAGTCTCTCGCCTGGATGAATGTGAGCTCCAGTCAGATAAAAGATAGAAACTGGATCTGAAATAATCATCTGTGGAAGTCCTTCTTCCCTCATCATGTCGAGAATTCTGTTTAATTTATTGTTATCCATAATAGCCACCTCTCTATGTGCTTTATTTTCCAGAACCTATTATCTCACATTTTAGGTAAATAGACAGCATGTATAGAGAGAAATATTGAAAATTATTCCTGCCTACAAATATATATTTATCTATTTTGCCTTTTAAACTATAATGGTTTTAACTACTAATACGGGAGGTTACTATGGCAAAAATAACCGAAGGATACATGCCTTTTAAAGGCTTTCAGACTTATTACAGGGTAGTTGGTGAGAGAAAGGACAATGGCAAGGCCCCACTTATCTGCCTTCACGGTGGGCCAGGCTCCACCCACAACTACTATGAAGTATTAGATCAGCTTGCAGACAGTGACGACAGACAAATCATTATGTACGACCAGCTTGGCTGTGGTCTTTCTTATGTCGATGGCCACAAGGAGTTATGGAACAAGGAAACCTGGATGGACGAGTTAGATGCACTTAGAGACCACCTTGGTTTAGATGAATGCCATATAATCGGCCAGTCCTGGGGTGGAATGATGCAGATATGCTACGCCATAGAGAGAAAGCCTAAGGGCATAAAGAGCTTCGTTATCTCATCAGGTCACCCATCATCCTCCATGTGGGAGAGAGAGGGCTTACGCAGAATTGAGATGATGCCTGAAGATATGAAGGCAGCTATTAAGAAGGCCCTTGAAACTGGCATTTACGAAGGTCCTGAATATGACAGGGCTGTGGATGAATACATGAACAGATACTGCAACTACTGGAATCCTGATGACCTTCCAGAATGCTGCACCCGCCCTAAGAAGAGGGGTGCAGAGGCATATCTTTATGGCTGGGGACCAAACGAGTTCTCCCCAACCGGAACCCTTAGAGACTTCGAGTACATTGACCGCCTTTCAGAAATTAAGATTCCATCACTTATCTGCAGCGGTATTTCAGATTTATGCTCACCCTTAGTTGCCAAGACTATGGCAGACGGCATCCCTGATTCCAAGTGGATTCTCTGGGAAAGAGCCCGCCACACCTGTTTCGTAGACAGATGCGACGACTACTGTGTAGAATTAATCAAATGGTTAAATGAACATGAATGATTAGCATAAGTAAACCCCCTCAAAAGAGGGGGTTTTATTTCTAGTTAAAATTATATGCTCCATTTACATAGACCTTACACTTTGCAACCTTGCTGCTGTCTAACAGATGATAAACATCTGTTTTCCATGTAGAACCTGCTTCGTTACAATTAGCAAATCCGGTAGCTACTGTTAAGAGCTTGCCTTTTTTACTGTAGAAAAGACAAGTGTATGGAATATAGCTAATGCTCTTATCCCCCTTGTTTGTGAAGGTAAGCTTCACTTCGTTCTCAATAAGCTCTGACTCACACTTAATGTTCTTAATTAAGCCTGTTGTCTGGTTGGCCTCTGCCACATCCCAATCCACCTTATAATTAGATGGTTTCTTATATTCACCATCCACTCCAGTTGGATTTAGGAATACCAGCGCACAGCTTTTGCCTGGCTGAAGGTTTAAAAGCTCTGCGGATGCAGAATAACCCTGATCCTTCTTGTCGTAGAACATATATCCTGATAGAGCCACTGAATACTTGTTATTGTTCTTAACTATTGCAACGGTGTACTTATTGCACTGCTCATATTTAATGCTTAAGTTCTTCTTGGCAGTTTTTTCGTCAAACTTTACTGTAACGAAACAGTCATACTCCTTACCGCCAACCTTAGCGGTAATTACTGCCTCACCAGGTGCGATTCCTTTAACCTTACCCTTTGAGGTCACTATTGCAACCTTCTTATTGTCGCTTGACCACTTTACGGTCTTGTCTGTTCCACTAATCTTAAGTGTTATAGTCTTTCCAACCATTACACTTGCTTTAGTTTTGCTAATCTTTACCTTTGCCGCTTCAGCAGTGATAGTTGCCGCAGGCAAAACACATGTTGCAGTCATCGCCAACACTAGTGCCAGGCTTATGGCCGCAAAAAATTTCTTCATTTTCATCTTCATAGTCCTCCAAAAAATACGACATTATTATAACATAATTTCTCATGTGATTCACTTAAAGCTTTATATTTTACAGGTCTTTAAGGTAGAGAACATCACAGTTAAAATGCCCCGTGTTGCCCAGTGGCTCCTTAATTCTAACAAATCCATTTCTCTCATAGAATCTTTTAGCCCTGTCCATATTGGAGAAGGTCTCCAGATAGCATTTTTTATATTTATCTTTTGCAAAAGAAAGGGCTATATCCATTAGCTCCTGGGCCAGGCCGCTTCCTCTTATTTCCGGGTAAGTGTACATTTTCTGTAACTCACACACCCCAGTAACTCCTGGCAGGGGGCCAATACCGACACCTCCCATGATTTTGCCTTCCTCTTCATCCTCTATCACCCAGTAGGCAGCATTATCTCCCATGGACATGTACAGCTGATAGAAGCGGGAAAGCTCAGGATCTGTCCAGGCTGTTCCCTCATGGTCGGCACCGTATTCCCTGAGGCAGTACCTGATTACATCCTCTACTCCCTTATTATCTTTTTCCATTATTTCCCTGATAATCATAATTTCACCTTACTTTATAATGAAATAGGCAACTGCAACAATCCACAGAATTAAAATAACTGGCACAAAGATGGCAAAATACCATTTTTTAGTTTTGTGGTGAAAGACCTTCATACCGAGAAGTCCGCCAAGGGGGCCTCCAAGTATGCAGAAAAGAAACAGTGTGGCCTCAGGTATTCTCCATAAACCCTTCTCCGCCTTTTTCTTGTCTACTCCATATAGTATAAAGGCGACTATATTAATGAGAATAAAATACGCTGGAATAATATACTTAATTATAGACATTTCTTTTACCTCCAGATTGTTAACTCCATCATCTTCTTTAAGGATGTCTCCCTGGTCTTATCAAATATTATTATCGTCAGCAAAGAGTATCTCATAGAGTCTTAACTGTATCTTATCCTCATCCTCCGGAGAAAAAGGCTCTTTCTCTATCTTACAACCTTAATCTGACATACTTCCATGGCATTTAAAGCATTCTCATGACTCTCAGGACTTACACCTGCACAACAATTGGCATCTACGGTTATTGGCACCTCAGGCAAAAAGGCCTTTGCAATAAAGGCATTTGAGATAACACAGATATCTGTACACAGTCCCACAAGAGTAATGCTTGTGATTGCCTCCTCCTCATTCAGTTTAAGAAGAATTGGACCTAGTTCCTTTGATCCGAAGGTCACCTTATCGATTGCCTCTGTAGTTCTTAACTCATCTAACTCCTTGCGGATTTCCCATCCAGGCGTACCCTTGATACAGTGTGGCACCGGAAGATTTTTGCCCTCCTGGGTCTCCATATAGTTCTCGAAATGGGTGTCTCTTGTGAAAATAACTCTTCCCTCGAAAGCCTCTATTTTCTTCTTAACATTATCTACAATTGCCACTGCTTCCTTTGTGCCAAGGGCTCCATCAATAAAATCATTCTGCATATCCACTACAATTAATAAATCCATATGTTTTCTCCCTTACTCCCTAAGTATTTTATCCATTGTCTTTCCCTTGGCTAATTCATCCACCAGCTTGTCCAGGTAACGAATCTTCTGCATTAGGGGGTCCTCAATCTCCTGAACCTTAATTCCGCATACTGATCCAGTTATAAGGCTTGACTTTTCATTAAAATTCGGTGCTTCATCAAAGAAGTCCCTATAACTTAACTCCTTCTCCAAAACCTCATCTATCTCCTCATAGCTATAACCTGTAAGCCAGCTTGTGACCTCATAAACCTCGTCTTTAGTTCGTCCCTTTCTCTCAGCCTTTGCAATTAACAAGGGATAGACCTTTGAAACAGACATATTAAAAACCTTCTCCGCTTCCATTTTGCCTCCAATTTGTAGTCTTATTCATACTTACCATTATAATTCTTTACTAACATATTTTCACCCATATGCTATAAATCACACTGTTATTATTTTACATTTAAGGACTGACAATGAATTATAAGAATATAGTTAAGGAAAATTCCCGAATAGGCCTAACCGCTTTGAGACTGATGTGGAGCTTGATGGCAGGGTTGAAAGAGTTCATGTGAAGGCTGAATATACCTATGGCGCTTCCTGCATTGACTTTTATATGGAGAGGGGGAACAGTCGTTACCTTATGGAGGTTAAGGGCTGCACCTTAGAGAAGGATGGATTCGATATTATATCACAGTAATTGGCACGAAAAACCCCGGGCTTTATGGCCCGGGATTCTTTACTATCTTATTTATTTACTGCTTCAATAATAGCAGCAATCTTATATCTAAGTCCTGCTACATCTGCTCTAATGCTTGAACAGTCAACCTTTGCAGTGGACTGGTAAATTCCATTCGCATAATCCTGACATTCTGCCAGCACTACTGAAATAGTTGCTTCAGAGAAGTAATCAGAACCATCATTAGCTTCAAAGGCAACTTTTCCAGATGCAAGCTGTCTTGCTTTCTCCAACTGCTCAGCCGCCATATTCATATAGCCCTTAGCAATAGACTCGTAACTATTGCCCTTGGAAATTGATGAGTATGCCTTGTCAGCATATTCATACGCCTTGTCTATATAACCCTGAATGGTCTTAAGCTCTGTCTTGGTCCACTTGCTTGGATCGCTTGAGTTACTGCCAGAGTCTGAGGAATCAGAACCTGAGGAACTGGAATCCGAGGAGCTAGAGTCGTCATTTCCAACACCATCATCTGGATATTCAACAAAGACAATTCGCTTTGTTCCTATTGGAATATATGCTGTGTCAGTATAACTTCTTCCAACAGCCAATCCTGAAGCATATAAGAATTTTTCCTCTATAAGATTTCCATCCTCATCATAGCATAAGAAATACTCTCCCCAGTTTGTTCTACCAGTTTTACCAAATGCAACACAGGTAAAATCAATCTTCATCTTGAAATAAGTGCTTGCCGCACCAAAGAATGTGTAGTTGTCGATAGACATTCTGTTCTGTCTTGTATCCTGCTCACCTATGGATGATGGAATCTCAACCTCCACATCATCCCATGGAGCCTTTACGCTTACCTCAATGGCAAAATATCCTGCCTTCTTGCTATAGACATACACTCTTGTTTTGCCTGGCTTCTTAGCCTTTATAGTAAGAGTAGTATTATTACCATTCCACTTAAATGACCACTGACAGCTTACGATATTTTCATCCTCAATATCGTAGTAAATAGTATCGTTAATTTTTAAGGTACAGGTAACCTTCTTTGAACCCTTCTGGCTTAACTTAACTGAAGATGTTGCTGCCTTTATAGAACTGCTTCTTACAAATACTTTGCAGGA
Source organism: Lachnospiraceae bacterium (assembly GCA_045627425.1). GTDB lineage: Bacteria > Bacillota > Clostridia > Lachnospirales > Lachnospiraceae > XBB1006. The sequence continues at coordinate 15,272 of JAZQNS010000009.1, forward strand.
ATAAGTCTTACCATTATATTTGGCCGTAATGGTAGTTTTTCCATTCTTCTTAGCGGTTATCACACCGTCTTTTACAGTTGCAACCTTTTTGTTCTTTGATGTCCAGGTAACGTCGCCACTAGCATTTTCAAGGGTAATGGTGGTCTTTTTACCTTTAATTAAGTTAACTGTGGTCTTGCTTAAAGCAATAAGACCATTGTCGCCTGTCTCTGCGTGTGCTTCTATTACATTGCCTGCAACTGGCATCATTGATACAGATGTCACAGCCATACACAGAATCACTGCATAGACTAATACTTTCTTTAAAGCCTTCATAGTTTCCTCCATAAAAATAGGTATCTCATACATATTAGTATCATTATCCCATTTCTACAATGGACATTGTCCTATGTTTTCTAATTGTTTAATAATATCCATAGGCCTGTCCACCAGAAGCTCTGCCCCGCTTCTTATAAGGAAGTCCCTGTCCCTGAAGCCCCAGGTTACAGAGATTACCTCAAGGCCGGAGTTTCTTCCTGTCTCTATATCTGTATCAGAATCTCCCACATATATAGCCTCCGAAGGCAAAATGTCTAATTCTTCAAGCACATGCCTTACCATGTCAGGTGCTGGCTTCTTCTTTATCTCCGGTCTCTCTCCGCAGTAGGCTTCGAAACAGCCTTTAAAGTAATGGTCCACAAGGCTTACCACCGCCGGATCCGGCTTATTTGAAACAACCGCCATGAGATATCCCCTTTTCTTAAGTTCAGACAGCATGTCCATTATTCCCTCATAGGGCTTTGTTTTTATTCTGCTTCTGGGATTGTAGTAATCTATAAAGTTCCTGTATAGGCGGTCAAGTTCTTCCCCACCCAGAGTATGGTCTGTAGCTCTGTCTATTAGCAATCTGGCACCATTGCCAACGAAGGACTTGATCTCATCGAGACTCCTCTCCCTAAAGCCATTTTGCCTTAAAATATAGTTGGTGGCATCCCTCAAATCCTCCAAAGTATCAAGGATAGTTCCATCCATATCGAATATAACTAACTTTTTCACAGTAACTAATTACCTGTCTTTCCTAAATTTCTTACCTATTATACTACAAAAGCCCCCTTCCAAAAATGGAAGAGGGCTAAGCTTTTAATATTATTCCTTAAATCCAAAGTTTCCAAAATCACCATATGGATCTTCAGTATGAGGTGCTGGAGCTACCTTTCTTCTAAGAGTAAGATAAAGCTCTGCCTCTGTGGCGTAAATATATGGATTCACATAGAATACGCCGGCAAGTCCTGATGTGATTGCACTTAAAATGTGCCAGAGAATAAATGATAAGTCTAATACGAAGGTATTCCATTTCTCACCTGTCATCATTTCTTTACTCATGGCAAAAATCTCATTAGACTCCTTTTCTGGATACTCTGCCAGTAGATAAGGAATCATGCGGTACTCGTAGAACTTAATAACTCCTGGAATAACTAATAGCAGAAACCACAGGAAATTAAACAGATTCTTCTTAAACATGGTAAGCACTATATTACCATAATGTCCGTTCTTGAAGCCTGCAATAAACTTACCCATTTCTGGTCCATCAACTGCATTCTTGATAAAGTATCCTCGTCCACCAACCTCAAGAACACTAAAGACGAATATGGAAACCAGTAGTCCTGCCATGGAAAGGATTACTGCTATGGCTGCAAATGCTGAAGTTAAAAGACCGCTAACAGCACTTGGGCACACAGATTCAAAAAATCTTTCCCCTGCATAAATCAGGTCATCTCCATGTAAACCATCCTCAAAAACCATATTAAAATCATCTCTTGCATTAACATAGACATTATCATTAACGTCCTTCTTGTTATCAACTTTAAGCGCTCCGCCTAAAACTGCTGCAAGAATAAGTGCTGCTAAGACACTCCACCAGTAATTCTTCTTAAAAGCTGCCTTTCCGCGGCTCTTAAGCTCTGCGCGTGTCCATCTGTTCATAACTATTTACCTCCCTAGAATCTTATGTGCCTAAATTATAGCACACTTTCCTAATTAAAACATCCTAGTCGGCAATTACCTTCACGCGACTGCCCATGGATTTGTCCTTGGTTACTACTAGCTGCTTATCTATTCTCTGCTTAAGGTCAGCTACATGGGAAATAATGCCCACCAGCCTGTTTCCATCTGACAGAGAAGCCAATGCACCGTAGGCTCTCTCAAGAGTCTCTGGATCCAATGATCCGAAGCCCTCATCCACAAACATAGTATCAATCCTGATTCCACCAGAAGACGCCTGAACCTCATCGGATAATCCAAGGGCAAGAGATAATGACGCCATAAAGGATTCTCCACCGGATAAGGACTTTACAGATCTCTCAGTGTTGTTGTAGTGGTCTACTACGGATAACTCTAATCCAACCTGGCCTCTCTGCTTTAATTCATCCTCCTGGCGCTTAAGCTCATACTGACCATCCGACATAATGCTGAGTCTTCTATTAGCTCTCCTCACTATTCTGTCAAAATATGTGGTCTGAATATAGGTCTCTAACTGATATTTGACCTGACCTGTAAGCTTACCGTTGGCCGTATTGCTAAGTCCATCCACCCACGAAAATCTCTCCTCCAAACTTATGCATTTGGAAGATTTTGCCTCTATGTTGGCCCTAATCTCCTCATTTCTGTCGATTCTTGCAGCCACCTTTTTATGGTGTGTATCCGAAACTGCGTAGCTATCCTCCAGCTTCTGCCTGCTTTCGGTAAGGGCTTGAAGGTCCACATCCGCTGCATTTTTAAGCTTATCTTCATAGCTCTTTATCTGACCTTTGGTCTTATCGACTGACTCCCTGTAAGCTCTGTAGTCAGAGTCAGCCTTCTCATATTCTGAGTCCAGAGCCTTAGCCATTTGCTCAAGCTTATGGATTTCTACCCTTGCTTCCTCTACTCCGCCGAAACTTAAGCCCTCCTTTAGTTCTGCAACCTTTTCCTTTAGAACTTTTAGCGAGGCATCAAGCTTAGCCAGCTCTTCCTTACATTTATCAAGGCCCTCCTTCAGTTTAAGGACTTCCTCCTCGTGGTCCTTAACTCTTCTCTCAAGGTCATTCTTTCTATTGATATTCTTCTCTTCTCTAAGCAGTCTGTCCCTCAGTTCCTTTAACTCTTCATTTGCAAGAAACATGCTTTCAGTAATGGCCTGCTCGATGTTATCAGGGCTTCCTTCTTTTATCTTGTCCGCAAAGTCCTTCTCGAAACTTTCTTTTGCTTTTTCGTAGGCACCACTCTCAGCAGCTGCTCTGTTGGCAACAGCCTCGGCATCAGTTCTTGCTTCTTCAGCCGCCTCTTTTGCCTTCTCCACCTCATCCTTATCAGGTGTCTCCGTTGGCAAAATGGCAAGGCTAGGGTGCTTTAAGGAACCCCATACCG
>JAZQNS010000010.1:0-54869 GCA_045627425.1 Lachnospiraceae bacterium
GTTCTCTCATAGCAACCCATGGATGTTCTGTGGATGATATATGGGCGAACCTTGTCACCATTCTGATCAATGAAGTACATATCAAACTTCTCTGCAATAGCACAGTCAAGCTGGATTGTAATCATTGTATCTTCCTTGCCATAGACATTCTTAGCCTGGATATCAATCTTAGGTCCGTAGAAGGCAGCCTCGCCATCAGCTTCCTCGAAGGATACACCCTTCTCAATCATTACATCACGAAGAGCCTGCTGAGTTGAATTCCAGTACTCATCATCTCCTAAATACTTCTCCTTATTGGCTGGATCCCACTTGGAGAGACGGAATGTAACATCATCCAAAAGGCCGAGTGTCTCTAATACATAATGAGCAAGGTCAAGACAGTTCTTAAGCTCCTCTGAAGCCTGGTCTGGACGAATAACATTATGACCCTCTGTAATTGTAAACTGACGTACACGTGTAAGTCCGTGCATCTCGCCAGACTCCTCATTTCTAAAGAGCGTTGATGTCTCAGACATACGGTATGGAAGATCTCTGTAGCTGTGCTGCTTATTTTTATATACATAGTACTGGAATGGGCATGTCATTGGACGCATAGCCATAAGCTCCTTGTCCTTACTGTCTGCATTCTCATTTAAGATAAACATGCCATCCATATAGTGATCCCAGTGGCCAGAAATCTTGTAGAGGTCTGATTTTGCCATAAGTGGTGTTCTTGTTCTTACATATCCCCACTCTTTATCCTCAAGATCCTCCATCCATCTCTGGAGCTTCATAATCATCTTAGTTCCCTTAGGAGTAAATAATGGAAGTCCCTGTCCGATTACATCTACAGTTGTAAAGATTCCCATCTCGCGTCCTAAACGGTTATGGTCTCTGCGTTTTGCGTCCTCCATAGCCTCAAGATAAGCCTCCATATCCTCCTTGTTATCAAAGGCAGAACCATAGATTCTCTGAAGTCTCTCTCTCTTCTCATCACCTCTCCAGTAAGCCATGGAGGAAGATGTGAGCTTAAATGCCTTAACGCCCTTTGTGTTCATAAGATGAGGTCCTGCACATAGGTCAGTAAAGCCCTCTCCCTGACTGTAGAAGGAAATAACAGCATCCTCTGGAAGGTCTGTAATTAACTCTACCTTGTACTTCTCATCTCTCTCCTTGAAATAAGCTAATGCTTCATTTCTAGGCATTTCAAATCTTTCTAATCTCTCGCCCTTCTTGATGATTTTCTTCATTTCCTTCTCGATCTCATCAAGGTCCTCGCGAGAGAATGGCTCTGTATCAAAGTCGTAGTAAAATCCATTGTCAATAGCTGGTCCAATTGCCACCTTTACATTAGGGCGAACTGCCCTAACTGCCTCAGCCAATACATGTGCTGCTGTGTGTCTTAATGTTCTAAGACCTTCTGGGTCCTTGGCTGTTAAAATATTAAGCTCTGCATCCTCAGAGATAACAGTTCTTAAATCCTTAACCTCTCCATTAATCTCGCATACACACGCTACGCGTGCAAGGCCATCTGAGATATCTCTTGCAATATCAAAGGCCATCATTGGTTCCTGATACTCTCTTACGGAACCATCCTTAAGTGTAATCTTCATGTCTTTTCCTCCTAACTTGTATGGTACAGGGGATAAAAAATCCCTTGCACCAGAAAACTGATACAAGGGACGATAATATCGCGGTTCCACCCTAGTTGCCTGCAGTATTCCGCAGACCTCTCTTTAAATGATTATAACGGAATCACCGGACCCGATTAAGGGCCACTCAGAGGTGGTTTTCAATCTGCCTCCAATCGGAAAGCTCTCAGCCTAGGCTCCCCTCTCTCAGGACCTTCTGACAGACCTACTGTCCTCGTCAACGTGTTAGTTTTAGTTATTTTATCCCTCATAAGACTTTAAGTCAAGTCTCATAAAGGCATTTATCAATTAAGCGTTCTTTCCACAGCAATGCTTGTACTTTTTTCCAGATCCGCATGGACATGGTTCGTTTCTGCCAATCTTCTTGCCTACACGAACTGTTGTGGAAGCCTTCTGCTCCCTGTAAAGAGCCTTCTGCTCCTCCTCAGTAAATATCTTGTCCCACTGTGGAAGTCCATATAACCAGTCTGCCTTAGCCTTTACCATGTTCTTGTAAAGAAGTGCCTTGTCAAACTTAAGGGAAACTACTGTGTCTTCCTCCATTGTCTCAATAGGGTTAGGTGTTACTAAGGAATCATTAATTCCATCCAGGAAGCCTGTCATTGCCATAACTTCAATGTTAAACTTCTCTGCCAACTCCTTAACGGTACCCTTAACCTCTGTGTCTGGGTCAGCTAATAACTGCTCGTATACAGAAGTCTCCTTGTCGAAGTAACGCTGCCAGAATCTCTGTAAATCTCCTGCGTTTGCTTCCTCATTATATGCATAAGCTCTCCACTGCTCTAATAATGCCATAATATATATTCCTTTCAAGAAAATAGTATTCGCCTTAAAATAGCGCGAAACACATTATAGCCTATTTTTAGGCAAAAAACAAGCCGCACAGGATAACCTGTGCGGCCTATAAAGCTGGTTAAATTAAACTGTTAAGAAGAACTTAACTAAGAAGATTAAGGATAATACATAGGTAAGTGCGGAAACATCCTTAGCCTTGCCTGTGAATACCTTAATAACTGTGTAGCTGATTAAGCCGATACCAATACCATGTCCAATGGAGCTGGAGATTGGCATTGCAATAAGCATTAATGCAACTGGTACACACTGGGTAAGATCCTCGAAATCAATCTTCTTTAATCCGGAAAGCATTAAGCATCCAACGTAGATTAATGCGGAGGATGTAGCTGCTGCAGGAATAATTGCTGCAATAGGAGCAATGAAGATACATGCTAAGAATACAATACCAGTTGTGAGAGCTGTAAGACCTGTACGGCCACCAGCTGCAACACCAGATGCAGACTCAACGAAGGTAGTAACTGTGGAAGTACCTGTTAAAGCACCTACAGTTGTACCAACAGCATCAGATAATAATGCTTCCTTCATGTTAGGCATATTGCCTTCCTCATCAACCATTCCAGCCTTGGAAGCTGTACCAACGAGTGTTCCGATTGTATCGAACATATCGATGATGCAGAAAGTGATGATAAGAGTAACCATTGTTGTGAAGCCAATCTCTGCAAATCCAGCAAAGTTAAACTTAAATAAAGTTGTCTCAGCCATATCTGCGAAAGGTGGTAACCAGTTAGCTGTAGCTAAAGATGCGAATGGGTTGGTAGCAAAGAATACTGCCTCGCCTACCCAGTATACTACAGAACCCGCAAGCATACCTAAGATAACTGCGCCCTTAACACCCTTGTGGTTTAAGATAATGATAACGAAAAGACCAACAAACATGGTGGCAACAGTAAGAACCATCCAACCATATCCAGAGCCCATGGATGCCTTAGCAGAAGAAGCTGTTAAAGAACCAAAGAAGTCTCTCATTACATAGAATGGTGCAGCAAAATCGTTTGCTTCTGAGTAGATTCCTGCGTTGGAACCAAGGCCAATGTTCATAAGCATTAAGCCGATTGCTGGTGCGATACCAAGACGTACTGGTAATGGAATAGCATCAACGATTTTCTCTCTGATTTTGAAGAGGGAAAGGATAATAAAGATTACACCTTCAATAAGAATGATGCAAAGTGCTGCCTGGAATGATGCTACATACTCCATACCAGTGATTGCTGCGATGTTAGCAACTACAACTGCGAAGAAGCTGTTTAATCCCATACCAGGTGCCATGGCGAAAGGCTTGTTAGCAAGGAATGCCATACAGAACATACCGATTGCAGATGCAATACATGTAGCCATAAATACGCCGTTCCAAAGAGCTGGACCACCATTTGCTCCAAAACCTGTAAGAAGGTTAGGATTTAATGCAATGATGTAAGCCATTGTCATGAATGTTGTCAGGCCGGCAATAATCTCTGTCTTTACAGTAGTGCCGTTCTCCTGAAGCTTGAAAACTTTCTCCATGAGTAAGTTCCTCCTTAAAATATTCTCACAAGAAAATTATAAATAAAAACCTATCATTTTTCCACATATTTTTTGTAATTTTAGCACGCTTTGTCATTATCTTGACTATTATCACGAAGGTCTGTTACACTCGTCTAAATAAAGGAGATTATTATGAACAAGTTAACCAGAGTTTTTGCCATTCTTGGCGTTGTTTTTCTGTTAGGTCTGTATATTATGACCTTCGTTGCATCCTTTACAGTATCAGAGAATTCCCCAGGATTATTCCTGGCCTCTGTCTATGCAACCATTGTTATTCCGGTTCTTATCTGGGCCTACTCATTCTTCTACAAACTTTTTAAAAAGAAAAAGGACGAAGAAAACAACAAAACCGAATAAAAAGAAAAACAAGGATGGTATCACCATTGGTGAAACCATCCTTAATTGTTATTTTACAGTCTAGTATTTACTATCTACGCAATTCTTTCATTACTTTGTCTGCCAGTTTATCAGCTCTTGGAAGATACTCCTTTAGCATATTATCAACATCAGACTCCATGGAAGCCACCAGGGCATAATCAAGATTCTTAGTATTGATAAAAACATTCATGGCAGCGGATTCAAGTGCAGCCTTACAGCAAAGTGCACCGCAGCCTATATCAGAGAGAAGTCCTCTGTTGCCCTTCTTCTCCATTTCCTCCAAAAGGTTTATGGTCTGACAAATATATCTCATCATAGTGAAAGGAACCTCCGAAGCCGACATGCTGTACTCAGCAATCTTAGCTGCCCTCTCGTTGTCCTCCTTAGGTAGGGCAAATGCCTTCTGTAAAGGAGCAAATGCAGCAGCATCCTCGTCGACCAGTTTCATAAGACGTCTTCTTAGGGCATCTCCCTCAAGAAGCATCCTCTGAAGATCCTCCTCATATTCTGCGTACTTTTCCTTGCCAACAGAGTGATTTCCTACCATTGAGCAAAGCGCAGTACCAAGAGCGCCAACCATAGCAGCAACACCGCCGCCTCCAGGGACTGCTCTACGTGATGCGAGCTCTTCTGAGAAGAACACGCAGGACTTTTCTGAGAATTTTTCCATGTATTACCTCGCTATATTCTACTTCAATGGGCTCTTTCTATAAATGATATCCTCACGGCTTGGACCGTTGGAAACCATTGTAATTGGGTAACCAATCTGCTCCTCAATAAAATTAACATAGTTTTTAGCATTCTCTGGCAGTTCATCAAAGTTTCTGATACCAGAAATATCGCACTTCCATCCAGGAAGAGTCTTTAATACAGGTTTTGCTATCTCTAATAATGCTGGCGTTGGGAAATCAGTAGTCATCTCACCATTGATTTCATAGCCAACACATACTGGAATCTCATCAAGATATCCGAGTACATCAAGCACAGTAAATGCTACATCAGTAGCACCCTGTAATCTGCAACCGTACTTTGATGCAACACAGTCGAACCAGCCCATACGTCTAGGTCTTCCTGTGGTAGCACCATACTCACCACCATCTCCTCCACGACGGCGAAGCTCATCTGCCTCCTCACCAAAGATTTCAGAAACAAATGCACCTGCTCCAACAGCAGAGGAATAAGCCTTACATACTGCAACAATCTCCTTAATCTCATAAGGTGGAAGTCCTGCACCAATACATCCAAAGGCAGCAAGGGTGGATGATGAAGTAACCATTGGGTAAATACCGTGATCTGGATCCTTCATTGTTCCTAACTGGCCCTCCAAGAGAATTGTCTTCTCCTCTTTGACAGCCTTTGCCAGATATGCAGATGTATCCTTAACATAAGGTGCAATCATCTCCTTATATCCCTTGAGCTCATCCATAACCTGATCAACAGTGATTGGCTCCTTGTGATATAAGTGCTCTAAAATAACATTCTTCTGAACAAGAATTCTCTCAATTCTTTCTCTAAGCTTTTCTTCACTCTCGTAGAATAATTCTCCTACCTGAATACCAATCTTGGCATACTTATCTGAATAGAATGGAGCGATACCCGACTTGGTAGAACCGAAGCTCTTGCCTGCCAGTCTCTCCTCCTCATATGCATCAAAGGCAATATGATAACTCATAACAATCTGAGCTCTGTCTGACACGAAAATCTGTGGAGCCGGAACGCCCTCTGCCACAATTGTCTCGATTTCCTTGATAAGAATTGGGATGTTTAAAGCAACGCCGTTACCTATAATGTTAACAACGTTTGGATTAAATACTCCGGATGGAAGTGTATGAAGTGCAAACTTTCCATACTGATTCTTAATTGTGTGTCCTGCATTGGCACCACCTTGGAAACGAATAACAATGTCAGCATCTGTTGCCATCATGTCGGTAATTTTTCCCTTACCTTCATCGCCCCAATTTGCTCCTACAACTGCTTTTATCATATTGAACCTCCTATAGGTTAATTATCTTTTTACCGCTCTATATTTTATCGCAGAATCGCCTTTAAGTAAATGCTTTTACTTCAATACGAAGAAGGTAAATGTTGAGGTTGAAATAAGCTTTTCATTGTTATCAGTAATATCTACCGACATAACCACAACATTTTTGCCATGTTTAATGCATTTTGCATAAGCAGTCAAAATTTCACTTTTGCCAAAGAGGGCTGGCGCGAGGAACTGAATATTGCTGTCAAGGGTTGTAACCTGCACTCCTGCAGCATTGGCTGCCACTCCGCTAACTATGTCCGCCATGGAAAAGAGAACGCCGCCGTGAACTCCCCCCAAAGGATTTCTCACATTTTCATTGAGTTTTAGCTCCGCTCTTGCCTCCCAGGGCTTAATCTCTTTAAAAATTAGTCCAATGTGTTTAGCAAAACCATCGAGGCTTTCCTCATTATTAAGTAATTCATCCACAGTTTTCTTCTGAAATTCCATTTATATCTCCTTCAACAATAAAGGAGCGAAAGCCTAAGCTTACGCTCCTGTTTTTTAATCAATTTTCTTAGAGCAGGCAAGAGCCAGAGCCCCTGGTCCAATATGACAGGATACACTTAAAGAAAGTGGATTAACCACTATGTCATGATTTGGGAATAAGACCTCCACTTCCTTCTTAAACTCCTCTGCCGCCTCCAGATTCTTAGTATAGGCTATTTCAAGATGCATTTTGTCCCCATCAGGACTCTTGAACTTTTCTGCAAAATCCTTTTCTATCTGCTTAATCATCATGTTCTTGGCAGCCTTTACAGTTCTTGCTGTTCCGAAGAGATCAAGCTTTTCTCCCTGAATAGATAAAACCGGTTTAATCTTAAGCAGGGTTCCGATAGCTGCAGCTGCGGGTGTAACACGGCCACCCTTCTTAAGATAATACATGGTATCCACCATAATATAAATGCTGCTTTCATATGCCTCTGAAAGAAGGATTTCCTTAATTTCATCAGCACTTTTTCCCTGCTTCTTGAGTTCCACCGCATCGATAACCGACTGTCTCTGTGTAACAGAAATACGATGGTTATCAACCACCTTTACTCTGCCTTCGTACTCCTCTTCCATAGCCATGGCTGCATGGCATGAACCGGACAAACCGCTGGACATTGGAATGTAAACAAGCTCATCGTGATCCTCTAATAGTCTGTCCCACTCTGAAAGCACATTGCCCATTGATGGCATGGATGTTGAAACATCACCCTCTAGAAGCACATTGTAAAACTCTTCCTGAGTGAGATTAACATCCTCAAAATATTCTTTACCCTCTATCATAAAAGGCATAGGTAACACAGTAACGCCAAGGCTTAACGCTTCCGCCTGGGTAATTCCGCTGTTACTGTCTGTCATTATAGCTACTTTGCTCAATTCTATCCTCCTAATTGCGCACACACCACGCTAGGGTATTATAACAGAATTCAAAATACTAAACAAGAGCCACTAGATTCTCTCAATGAAGTACATTCTTGAGGCAAAATCAGGAAAATGTCTGGTCTCCTCATTATAGCCAGTTCCTCCAAAGGCGGATTTCAAACTAATTCCACCCATAAACACCGAACCCTTGGCACTGTATTCCTCCTTCTCTCCCGACATTGGAACAAACTTGGAAAGAAGGTAATGCATATGAGATTCCTGCTTTACATGAATTGGACTAGCTGTGTTAACAAGATCACCAAAATCCATTAAATCGTAGTTTAGAGCCCTGTTATAGAACCTGTAGTTATAATCCTTATTCAGTCCCTTAGGTCTCGCCTGAAGATACTGATTATTTGGTCTTACAAGATTCTGAAGTATAATACTTACTGCTCTCTCTCCATCCTCTGACACCACAGTCCACTCTCTTATGTTGTCCTGTCGGCCTCGATAGAGCCTTCCGTACTGGAGAACATCTCGCCACTTCTTGTAAATGGCAATTTCCTCTCTCACTTCATCTAAATCCTTCTTCTTCATATCGCAAAGATTAAGCTCATATCCTAGCATTCCCAGAGAAGCGATATTGAATCTTGTAGTTAAAGGCGTAACCCTTAAGGTCTGGTGATTAGGACAGGAAGAAACATGAGCTCCACACACTGACAGTGGATAGCCTAGGCTAATGTTAGTCTGTTCTTCAGCCCTGAAGATTGCATCCGTGTTATCTGAAGCCCAAATCTGAGGGAAGAAACACATCATTCCAAGATCAAAACGATTTCCTCCTGAAGCACATCCCTCAAAAAGAATATCCGGGAATTTCTCAGTAAGTCTTCTTGCAAGGCTGTAAACTCCTAGAATATATCTGTATGAAACCTCTCCCTGCTTCGAAGGCTCTAAATACCTTGAATAATAGTCGGTAAAGGTTCTGTTCATATCCCATTTTACATACTCGATTCTGGCTGAAGACAGTATAAGACTAATGGCCTCAGTAATGTAGTCCACAACTTCCGGATTACAAAAATCCAGTATTCTCTGATTTCGGCCCTCAACATGCCTATGCTCTGGCACATCTATCACCCAGTCAGGGTGCTGTCTGTACAAATCGGAATCCACGTTAACCATTTCCGGCTCAATCCAGATTCCAAACTGCATTCCCATTTCATGAATCTTATCAGAAATGCCTTTTAGGCCATGGGGAAGCTTCTTTTTATTAACTATCCAATCACCTAGTGAAGATTTGTCTGTATTCCTATTTCCAAACCAGCCATCATCCATGACGAAAAGCTCAACTCCCACACTTTCAGCGGCCTTGGCAAGTCCTATAAGCTTATGCTCTGTAATGTCAAAATAGTTAGCCTCCCAGCTGTTTAACAAAACTGGTCTTAAAGCTTTTTTATACTTACCTCTTACGATGCAGTGCCTGACATAGTCGTGGAGCCTGTGACTCATGCTGGTAAGACCTGTGTTTGAATAGGTCATTACAGCCTGAGGGCTCTCAAAGGACTCTCCACCTTCAAGAATATATGTGAAGCCCTGTGGATTTATACCGGAAACAAATCTGGTCTTACAGTTTTCTGTAACCTCTAAAGTTTCAACATGGTTTCCAGAATATACCAGATTAAGTCCGTAACACTCTCCTGACTCCTCAGTGAGTCCTTCCCTTCCCACAATCACAAATGGGTTACTTCTGGAACTTGAAGTTCCGCACACACTGCTTACAGTAAATTTGCCGCCTGTTACCAGTGTGTCATGCCTATGCATTTCGTTGGCCCAGCTACCATGGAAGTGGGTAATATTAGCCCTATCCCAGTGAAGGTCTAACTGGGTACTTAAAAGTCTTAATATCTTAACCTCATCGTTGCCTTCATTTATGAGTCTTGACCATCTGACAATAACATCGCGGTCATAAAATACTCCGTAATGTAATTCCAGCCTTACAGGGTAATACCTGTCCTTAAGAGTAACTATAAGCTCAGTCACCATTCCCTCATCCTCGTAGGAAGAAGGTAAATCAGCAAGTGTAGTTATTCCTTCTTTTATCTCCGCTTTCTCAAAAAGGAAGTCAGAGCTTCTGTTACCATCACTATATATAAGCTCTAAGAATGGTTCCCTTGCATCTCCTGTTCCAAGAGATGACATTTCAAGGCAATGATCCTCTAATGACATTACTCCCTTCTCAGGGTCATACACATTGACGTTGCCAAGAGGATTGCCATGTTTTTCCCTTAGAAGGTCAAACTCTGTATCATTCTCTGCATCTAACCTAGCTCCATAATGTAAATGCTCAAGATGACCCGTCTCCATTACAGAGAAAGCATAGCTTGTGTTCTTAGTGCTTAACAGATAAGTATTCCCTAGTTGCTTAATCATTTATTACATCCCCTTTAGGCAAAATTTAATTATTTTGCCTTTCTGTCATTAATCTCTTTTGTAATTTCCTCAAGTTTGTCATCTGTTAAGATGTAATGACGCTTGAATACAATTACAGCAATAATAAGTACCACTACTGGTATGATGGTCATTGTCATTCTGAGTCCAACTATTGAGGACTGAGAAACAACTGCATCTACTGTGTCATCGGAGCTGATACTGAAAACGGATAATGCAATAGATGCAATTAAGGCCGCAACACCGGAAGCAAGCTTAACCACAAAGGTCTGCATTGAGAAAATAACGGACTCATCACGTCTGTTATTCTTTAATTCACCATAGTCAACTGTGTTGGCAAGGAAAATAGTTACAATTACGTTCATTGTTCCCATGGCCGCCATAATAAAGAAGCATGGAACTAAAAATAGATAAATATTGGTAACACCTGACAATGCCATTGCTAAAAGCACAACATAACCAAGAATTGCTGAACCAACACAGAGATAGAAAATCTTAAGTGTATCCATGAAACGTCTTAAAAGTGGGAAGAGAACCATCATGGCAAGAATCTGACACACGCCGCCAAAGGTGTTAAAGAGTGTGTAATTTCCTCTCCAGGATGCTCCTGCAATATCATACTTAAAGAAATAGATTACAAGGTTTGATGTAATATAAACTGCTGTATTAACTAATACAATAGCTGCAACCATGGTCATAGCCTGGTCATTCTGTACTAAAGCTCTGAACATGTCCTTAACAGATGCGGTCTGTACATCAACAGTGGACTTCTCCTTAATCAGGAAGCATGTGAGTGAAATAAATATAATAAATAAAACCGCAATAATTAAACTAAAATACTTAAAACCGATTCTCTCAATCTCAGCATCTGCAAGACCTTGGCCACCAATAGCTGAGCCTAAAGCTGCAACTGCCATAACTGCAACTACAGAAATAATAGCGGAACCTACACCAGCGCAGGTACGTCCTAACTGAGACATGGACTCACGGTCCTTACCAGAGCTTGTAAAAGCTGGTACCATTGACCAGTATGGAATGTCCATCATTGTGTAGGTAACACCCCAAAGAATATATGCAACAGCTGCATATGCAACCAGACCGCTTCCATCAAGTGATGGTGGCGCAGAAAACATTAAGAAAAGAACTACAGCGTTGGTTATTGTACCAATCATAAGCCAAGGACGGAACTTACCCCATCTGGTCTTGGTCTTGGCAACAAGTACACCCATAATTGGGTCATTAAAGGCATCAAATACTCTTGCAACAAGAAGGATAATACCCATGGCAATTGCACTTACGCCCATGATATCCTGATAATAATAAAGGATATAGGATGCTGATAACATGTAAACCATATCCTTTCCAACTGCACCAATTCCGTAGCCAAACTTCTCGGCCAGGCTTAACTTTCTTTCGTTCATTTCCAGAACTCCTCCTTCAGTGGTATAAATATACAAAATATTTTACTATTTTTAACCAAAAATTACCATAGAAATTGTCAAGTCCTAAAGGCTTGTATTAGACAGCCCGATATAACTATTAAGTATAGGGTTAAAAGGTCATTCTATGCCCTGTCCTGCATTTCTTAATTTATCAAGTAAAAAACAAGGAATAAAATATGAAAATGAATATTTATAAGGACAAAATCAGTATTTTATCATTTCTCCTGATATTTTGCCTCCTGTCAAATATGAGCCCCCTATATGCAGCCTACGATACAAGAAAAGCTTCATCTCTTGATGTGTCAGCTTTCGGTGCAGACGGAAGTGACGAAAAGGATGACTCCGCGGCCATAAACGAAGCCCTTAAAAAGGCCATGAATTCCTCTTCCACCACCGTGGTGGATATAGGAAAGGGAACCTATTATCTGGGAACTACTTTACATATTTATTCAAATACCTATTTAAGAATTGATAAAGACGCAGTACTCATTAACTTAAATCCAATGGCCCCGATGATTGAGGCTATGCATGTAAGACAGGATGGCAGTCTGTGCAACGGGCGTACATCCAAATGCACCATGGGGGGCTATAAGCAGTTCGAAAACATAACCATTCAGGGTGGAACCTTCGACCAGAACGACTCTGCCGGAAAAGGTTCTGCCACCGTAATGCTATTTAGACACGGAGCAAACCTATGTCTGTTAAACCTCACAATTAAGAATGGCAATTCAACCTATGTAAACCTTGCCGGCACAGATATGGCAAGCTTAGAAGGCTGCTCCTTTCTGCAAAGTGCAGGAAAAAACACCAATCTCTACACCGAGGCAGTCCACATAGGTGTCTGTAGCAGTTCTGACCAGACTTATGCATACCCCTTCGACCAGACTGTGAGTCAGAACATATCTATATCCTCCTGCACCTTTGATGGACTTATGTCCGGTGTTGGAAACCATGTAAACAGTTCTGCTCTCTGTAACAACCTGATAATAAAGGATTCCACCTTCGAAAATATAAAAGGCTATTGTCTTAACGCTTATAGCTTAAAGGGAGTTACCATGACAGGGCAAAAAACCCTCGTTATATCAAGCGCAGGCGGAATCGCTAACCTTAACCAGTGTAAAGATGTAAGGCTTAATGACATCGACTATGTAAATTCGTCAGTCAGCCAGTCAACGGACCCAAATCTCTCACCACTAAGCTTCATAAGTACAAGCGCAAGTCTCAATAAAATATCCATTGACAGCAAGGTTAAAAATAACGGAATTTACATTTATAAGAACTCGGATATCTCTCTGGCTGACCTTACCTTAAAAAACCCTGGCAAGGCTGGCATAAGAATCGGAAACAAATCCCTTCTTACCCTTACAAATGGAACAATATCCGACACTGGCAGTCACGGAATATACCTGACTGGTTTTTCTAACTTAAAGCTTAGTAACACTGATTTGGAAGCCTGTGGCAAGGATGCCCTATATTGCAAGGAGTCAAAGCTTAGTCTTAGCCAGTGTCAGATTATAAAGCCTGGCCAAAATGGAATAAGCCTTATCAACACATCATCACAGATCCTTGATGGGCTAAGTATTTCCTCTCCAGCTAGGTCTGGAGTGAGACTGTTAAACAATAAAAAAACCAAACTTAAAAACCTGACAATTAAAGACGCTGGTCTTTCTTCCATAAGTGTTTTAAGCTCTACCGGACTTTCAATCATATCTTCAAATTTACTTGATTCGAAAGGCACTGGTCTTAATGCTACTGACTCAACAATTACCATTTCAGGCTCCCTTATTGAAAGTCCTACCAAAGAAGGTCTCCTGGCCGAGAATTCTAAGATAACCCTTAAGACCTCCCAGATAAAAAAGGCAGGCTCCTACGGAATAAGCTTAGACAAATGTAGTAAGAGTAAAATACTTGAGAATAGTATTTCAAACTCCAACAAATCCGGAATTATAATAAAAGAGTCCGAAAAGGTTACTATCAGTAAGAATACCATCAGTCAGAATCAGGGAATTAACATTGAGGCTTCCGGCAGCTTTAAGCAGAATACCAGCCTAAGTATTAACTACAACCGTTTAATGTCAGGCTTTGGATACAGAAATGTATACTTCGGTTCATACATAAAAGATTCCGATGCCTCCTTTAACACTATAGGAAGCGGCGGCATAGGCGGAAAAGCTTCGGCAAAATACCAAAAGGAGAATAACTCAACCCTCCAGGAAGCTCCCACTCCCGAGATTACCTCCATAAGCTATGACAAGACCTCTAAGGGACTGTTAATCATCTTCACCCCTAATAAAAAGGCCAACGGC
Organism: Lachnospiraceae bacterium; assembly: GCA_045627425.1. Classification (GTDB taxonomy): domain Bacteria; phylum Bacillota; class Clostridia; order Lachnospirales; family Lachnospiraceae; genus XBB1006. The sequence continues at coordinate 13,955 of JAZQNS010000010.1, forward strand.
TACTACATATACAGACAAAACAAAAATGGTGAATATGTAAAGATAGCCACTGTTGGAAATGGAGTGGGCTCCTATCTTGATAAAAAGAAAAAGACCTCCGGAAAAAGTTACAGCTACAAAATAGTTCTTTTTGCCGGGGCCTTGGAAAGTGATTACTCTCCTGAATACACAGTTACATATCCATAAAAATATAACCCCGGGATTATCCCGGGGTTATGTAATGTCTTACTCGAGTTCAAAGGCACCAGTGTATAACTGATAATACTTGCCCTTCTGTTCAATAAGATCCTTATGCTCTCCTCTCTCTTCCACGATTCCGTTTTCGAGATAAAGAATAGCCTTGGAGTTTCTTACAGTTGAAAGTCTGTGGGCGATAACAAATACTGTTCTGCCCTCCATAAGCTTGTCCATACCATCCTGAACAATTGCCTCTGTTCTGGTGTCGATGGAGGATGTCGCCTCATCAAGAATCAGTACAGGTGGATCACACACAGCCGCTCTGGCAATAGATAAGAGCTGTCTCTGGCCCTGAGAAAGCATTCCACCGTCTCCTGTAATTACCGTGTCGTATCCATCCTTTAAATGTCTGATAAAGTAGTCTGCATTGGCAAGCTTTGCTGCCTTTACAACATCCTCGTCGCTGGCATTTAAATTACCATAGCGGATATTCTCCCTGATAGTTCCAGTAAATAGATGGGTATCCTGAAGAACTATTCCAAGGGAATGTCTAAGATCATCCTTCTTGATATCCTTAACATTTATTCCATCATATATAATCTCACCCTGATCAATATCGTAGAAACGGTTGATAAGGTTGGTAATAGTTGTTTTGCCGGCTCCAGTGTGGCCTACAAAGGCAATCTTCTGACCTGGTTTTGCATAGAGATTTAGATCCTTTAATACGACCTTCTCCTTATTGTAACCGAAGGATACATTCTTAAACTCAACATATCCCTCCATTGGAACAAGCTCACCGTCTTCTTTCTTCCAAGCCCAGTGGTTGGTTCTCTCCCGGCACTCTGTGAGACTTCCGTCCTCATTCTTTAAAACTCTTACCAGAGTAACCTTTCCTTCATCCACCTCTGGCTCCTGGTCTAGGAGAGTAAAGATTCTGTCCGCACCTGCCATGGCCATAACTACACCGGATATCTGCTGGGATACCTGGGTAATCGGATTTGTAAAATTCTTGGTATACTGAAGGAATGCAATAAGCACACCTAATGTAAGTGGCAAATATCCCTTGATAATGAGTGCTGCTCCTGCCACTGCAACGAAGAAGTAGAGGAAGTTACTCATCTGTGCCATTACAGGCATCATGATGTTGGCAAAAATGCCAGCCTTTTTGGCATTCTGACATAAATCCTCATTCATGAGGTTAAATTCCTTTATGGCTGCGCCTTCATGGTTAAATACCTTAACTACCTTCTGACCTGTAAGCATCTCCTCAATAAAGCCATTAACCTTACCAAGGGACTTCTGCTGTGCAACGTAATACTTGGATGACTTTGAGCCAAGGAAAGCACCTGCCACCACAATAAGCACTAAGAAGAATACAACAAATAGTGTAAGCTGCCATGAAAGCATCATCATTGAGGCAAATACAACCACAATACTTAACATTGATGACAGAAGGTTAGGAAGACCCTGGGAAACCATCTGTCTTAAGGTATCAACATCGTTGGTGTAACGACTCATAATATCGCCATTACTGTTAGTGTCGAAGTATCTTAATGGTAGTGTCTCCATCTTCCTGAACATTTCGCTTCTTACCCTGGCGAGCACACCTTGGGAAATGTTAATCATAAGTCTTGCATTTAGCCAGGAAACAAAGGCCACCACGGTGTAAATACATGCCATCTTAAATCCAATTCCATATAGGGTTGAATAATCCGGATTGGCAACTCCAATAAGTGGTGTAATACCATCATCAATCAAATACTGCAGCATTTTGGTACCATATGCGGATCCAATTGCAGAGACAATAATACAGAGGATAACCACTATCATCTGAAGGGTTGATGTGGATGTAATATATCCCATAAGGCGCACGAAAACTTCCTTCATACGTCCCTTTTCCATTTTAGGACGAGGTCCCATTGGTCCTCTAGGCGGCATTGTCATCCCCTCCCTTCACCTGTGAATCATATATCTCTCGGTAAATATCGTTATTAGCATAGAGCTCTTCGTGATTTCCTACGCCGGCAATTTTGCCCTCATCAAGAACAATAATTCTGTCTGCATCCTGAACGGAAGCAATTCTCTGGGCAATAATTATCTTGGTAGTATCTGGAATTTCATTTGCAAAAGCATCTCTTATAAGGGCATCTGTTCTCATATCTACAGCAGATGTTGAATCATCCAGAATAAGAATCTTTGGCTTCTTAAGCAAAGCCCTTGCTATACAAAGTCTCTGCTTCTGACCACCAGACACATTGTTTCCTCCCTGTTCAATCTTGTACATATACTGATCATCCAGCTCTTCTATAAACTCGCTGGCCTGGGCAAGATTGCAGGCATGCTTTATTTCTTCATTACTTGCATCAGGGTCTCCCCAGTGCATATTGCTGGTGATGGTTCCTGAGAAAAGCTCATTCTTCTGTAATACCATGGAAACCGAATCACGTAAGGCAAAAAGATCCATCTCCCTTACATCCTTACCACCAACATAGATTGCTCCCTCGCTGACATCATAAAGTCTTGGTATCAGCTGAACCAGGGTGGATTTGGAGGAACCTGTTCCTCCTATAATTCCAATGGTTTCTCCTGACTTAATATCAAGGTTAATGTCCTCAAGCACATACTTGTCAGAGCCACCACCATTATAGGCAAAAGACACATGTTCAAATCTGATTGAACCGTCTGCGACATTCTTATCTCCATTCTCAGGGGACTTAATTGTTGACTCCTCGTTTAAGACCTCAACAATACGCTCACCAGATGCAATGGACATTACTAACATAACTGTAATCATTGCAACCATCATAAGGCTCATCATTACTGATAATGCATAGGTAAACATTGTGGTCAATGCACCGGTAGTCATTTCTCCTGCCACTATGAAGTGACCTCCAAGCATGGACACAGTAATGATGATTCCATAAACAACCAGTGTCATCATAGGCATCTGTATTACAATAATCTTCTCTGCGGCCTTGCTTAAGAAAACAAGCTCATTAGATGCACTCTCAAACTTCTCAATTTCAAATGCCTCTCTTACGTAGGCCTTAACAGTTCTGATATTAAGGAGGTTCTCCTGAACTCCGTTGTTTAACTTATCATAGGCCTTAAAAAGAGCAGTGAAGAAGTGATGAGCTTTTTTGATAAGTAAGAACATAACTACTGCAATAATCGGCACTGCAACAAGGAAAATTGAAGCAAGCTTGGCATTAAGTACAAAAGCCATAATTAACGAGAAGATTAATGTAAGTGGTGCTCTTACACACATACGTATAATCATTTGGAAAGTGTTCTGTACGTTTGTTACATCTGTTGTAAGTCTGGTAATAAGGCTTGATGAAGAAAACCTGTCAATATTCTCGAAGGAAAAGCCCTGCACCTGTGAAAAGAGCGCCTTTCTTAGATTCCTGGCCAGTCCTGTGGAGGCAATAGCCGCATGAGTTCCTGAGAGTGATCCCATCATCAGTCCGATTAAAGACATAACAAGCATCATGCCTCCAACTTTGACTACATAGTTGAAATCCCCCTTCTCTAATCCATTGTCAATAAGATATGCCATTAAGTATGGAATCATTACATCTGTAAATACTTCTGCCACCATAAATACCGGTGCTAAAATGGCATTTTTCTTATACTCTCCCACGTAGGAGATTATTTTCTTAACCAATTAATTATTCCTCCTTGTATTCTCATTAAGTCTTATGAGGTAGTTTAAAAGTTCTTCCTTCTCCTGCTCACTAAAGCCAGTCAGCATTTCGCGATCTCCTACCTCACGCTTATGTTTTATTTCCTGTGTGACCTCTATAGCCTTTTCTGTAAGAGCAATTTCCTTACAGCGTTTGTCTGTCTCTGAGCTTAGCCGTGAAAGATAGCCCTTTCCTTCCATCCTCTGAACAATTCCTGTCACAGTTGGGTTAGACAAACTAAAACGTTTTTCAATATCAACCTGACGAACCTTCTCCCCCCTCATTTCAAAGGCTATATACATAAGAACCCTGGCCTGTTCTGCCGTTAGGTCATATATGGCAAAATCCTTGTTCTGTTTTACCTTCATTCCTTTGTGAAACTTGAAGAGTTCAAAGCCAATAGCATCAGGCAGACTTAGTTTTTCGTTATCCTTCATACTTCACCTCGTCTAATGCCTTATATGCTTTACCAAACAAAAACGCAGGTCACAAAAAAGATAGCCTGCTATGTATTATATTTTAACACTGTAAAATATAAAATCAACATAGCATGCTATCTTTTTATAAAAAATTTATAATTTAATTTTTACCTTACATCATTCCTGGCATTCCGCCACCTGCAGGCATTACCGGCATATCTTCTTTAATGTCAGCAACTACAGACTCAGTTGTAAGTAATGTTGATGAAACGGATGTTGCATTCTGAAGTGCAGATCTGGTTACCTTAACTGGATCAAGGATACCAGCCTTAACCATATCAACATACTCCTCATGTAAGGCATCGAAACCAATGCCTGCATCGGACTCCTTAACCTTGTTGATAATAACTGCTCCCTCTAAACCAGCATTATCTGCAATATAGAATAATGGAGCCTCAAGAGCCTTTAATACAACCTGGGCACCAGTCTTCTCGTCTCCAGAAAGGGTCTCTACTAACTTTTCAACTTCCTTGGAAGCATGAATATATGCAGAACCACCGCCAGAGATGATTCCCTCCTCTACTGCCGCACGGGTAGCATTAAGAGCATCTTCCATTCTTAACTTGGATTCCTTCATCTCAGTCTCTGTTGCAGCACCTACGCGGATAACAGCAACACCGCCAGCAAGTTTTGCTAATCTCTCCTGAAGCTTCTCTCTGTCGAACTCAGAGGTTGTCTCCGCAAGCTGAGCCTTAATCTGATTTACACGGGCAGCTAAGTCATCCTTGTAGCCTGCACCGTCAACAATAACAGTGTTCTCCTTCTGAACCTTTACAGACTTGGCACGTCCTAACATGTTCATGGTTGCATCCTTAAGCTCAATGCCAAGTTCCTCGGAGATAAGCTGACCGCCTGTAAGGATTGCTATATCCTGAAGCATTTCCTTTCTTCTGTCACCGTAGCCTGGTGCCTTAACAGCAACCACATTGAAGGTACCACGAAGCTTATTTAAAATAAGAGTTGTGAGAGCCTCACCCTCAACATCCTCAGCGATAATTAATAACTTTGCACCATTCTGAACGATCTGTTCAAGAATTGGTAAAATCTCCTGAATGTTGGAAATCTTCTTATCTGTGATAAGGATAAATGGATTGTCAAGAACTGCCTCCATCTTGTCCATATCAGTTGCCATATAAGCTGAAAGGTATCCGCGATCAAACTGCATACCCTCTACTAAATCAAGCTCAGTCTGCATGGTCTTTGATTCCTCAATGGTGATAACACCGTCGTTGGAAACCTTCTCCATAGCATCAGCAATCATCTTTCCTACTTCTTCATCTCCAGCTGAGATGGAAGCTACCTGAGAAATATTCTCCTTGCCCATTACCTTGGAGCTCATATTCTTTAAGCTCTCAACAGCTACATCAGTTGCCTTCTTCATACCACGGCGAAGAATGATAGGATTAGCTCCTGCTTCAAGGTTCCTCATTCCTTCCTTAACCATTGCCTGTGCTAAAACTGTGGCTGTTGTGGTTCCATCACCAGCTATATCGTTAGTCTTGATTGCTACCTCACGAACTAACTGTGCTCCCATATTCTCAAAAGCATCCTCAAGTTCAATAGCTTTGGCTATGGTAACACCGTCATTGGTAATGAGTGGACCGCCGTAAGACTGGGATAAAACTACATTTCTTCCCTTAGGTCCAATGGTCACTCTGACTGTATCTGCAAGCTTATCAACACCTGCGCCAAGTGCGCGGCGTGCTTCTGTTCCAAATTTAATATCTTTAGCCATTATAATATCCTCCAATTACTCAATAATTGCTAAAATATCGCCCTGCTTAACGATAATGTAATGCTCTTTATCAATTTCAACTTCTGTTCCGGAATACTTGGAGTAGATAACCTTATCTCCAACCTTAACTTCCATCTTAACTTCCTTGCCATCTACGATTCCACCTGGGCCTACTGCTAATACTTCAGCCTGCTGTGGCTTCTCCTTGTTCTGGCCTGGTAATACAATACCGGAAGCTGTAGTTTCCTCTTCCTTTAACTGCTTAATAACAACTCTGTCAGCTAATGGTACTAATTTCATTTTGTCTTTCCCTCCTAACAAAAATTTTTCGTTATTAGCACTCTCTCATATTGAGTGCTAACCTACCTTGTCATAATAAAACCTGCGTAGGTAAATGTCAACCCTCGCAGGCTTATTTTATACTTTATTTAGATTTACGAAATCCCTGCAAAACCAGAAGTCCTACAAGCATCATTACAAGGGCAACAACCATGCCCACAGGTCTGTCTGGAAATAGGACAAGGTCCAGTTTTTGCCATGTCACATAGAGGCATATAATGTTGGCAGCCATGTGGCAGAGAATAACCGGCCATATATGTGATGCCTTCTCATATATAAGGGCAAAAACAATGCCCATAAGTCCTGCATATACAAACTGTACCAGGTTATTGTGCATGGCACCGAAGGTTATGGCTGATAAGAACACAGCGGGTATAAAGCCCAGGGCCTTTTTAAACTGGCTATAGCAAATGCCCCTGAAGGTGATTTCCTCAAGAACAGGTGCGAGAAAACCTGCAACCAGCAGCTGAAAATACCACTTATCTCCATACATGGTGTTAGATACGGAAGTGTAGGTCTTAGACATTTCCTTTAATGGTGATAAAGCCACCAGCTCATTTAGGGAAAGAGCCAAAAGACCGCCTATCAGAATCACCAAAAGGCCTGCAACCACAGGGTTTTTAACACTGTTCTCCCTTCCCCCCATATGCCTGTAAAAGTAAAGCATTGGCATCAAGGTTATCCCCTTAATGATTGCCTGTATTAGCATGGGATAATCACTAAGAAGGTTTAAAAGGCCTGTCAGGCCCAGAAGGCTATATAAGATGTTAATAACAGCCCAGTAAATAATTACGGGATATATTCCCATCCACAGATTTGTAAGCTTATTCTTCATTTTCTAATTCCTTAATACAGTCTTTAAAGTCCTTAAGATACGAAAGGGAACCGAAGGCAATTATTACACTGTCACTGTCCTTTGCTAAAGCCTTAATCATTTTGGCCCCCTCCATTATGTCACTTGCCACCTCTACCTTTTTAATATAGTCTCTAGCGGTAACAAAAAGTTCCTCCCCCGCAAGACCTCTCTCATTAGGCGGAGTAACTAACACAGCCATCTCGCCCATTGGGAAGAGGCTTTTTAGCATGCTGTCCCTATCCTTGTCCTTAAGAATTCCTGTCACATAATAAATCTTTTTATCTGGAAACCTCTCTCTTATGGTTACGGAAAGCTTATTTGCAGCATCAGCATTGTGACATCCATCTATATATATAAGAGGATTATTGCTTATCCTCTCCATTCTTCCTGGCCAGAAACAGCTTTCAAGCCCCTCCTGAACTTCCATGGCATTGAGAAAAGAAAGGTGTCCTGTCTCCCTTAAAAGCTTTAGAACCTCCATAGCAAGAGCCAGATTCTCCCTCTGACAGACCCCGGTCATCTTGAGAAGGAGTTTTCCATAGTCAGGTACTAAAACCTGCATTTTGCCTCCCTTGTATCCAAGAATCTCATAATCTGATGGGTCAGCCTCATAGTATTTACTACTCTTCTTTAAAGCCTGTGACCTTATTATGGCATTAACCATTTTGTCCTGTTTAAGACATACTACGGGACATCTTTCCTTAATGATTCCAGCTTTGATTTTTGCAATTTCGTAGACATCACTGCCAAGGTATTCAGTGTGGTCAAGACTAATGGAGGTGAATACCGAACAAAGAACACTCTTCACCACATTTGTGGCATCCGTTAAGCCACCCATTCCAACCTCAATAATGGAGAAATCACATCTCTCCTCCTTGAAATACAGGTAGGCTGCCACGGTTTCCACCTCAAATCTGGTGGGTAATCTTAAGCCCTTTTTCTCCATTCTCTCATAGCCAAGGCGTACTTCCGAAATTAAACTTGCAAGTCTCTCATCATCTATCGCCTTACCGTTAATTGAGAAAATCTCCCTGTAATCAAAAACCGCGGGCGACGAAAAATGACCAACTCTGTAGCCCGCTTTTATTAGAACGCTTCTTAAAAATGCCCCAGTGGAACCCTTACCATTGGTTCCCGCAATGTGAATAACCTTGCCGTAATCCTCAGGATTTCCTAATTCATCGCATAAACATAAGACAGACTCCATACCAAGTATGGAGCCCTTCTTTCCTACTTCATCTAAAAATGCGTAAGTTTCTTCAATAGTCATATCGCACCTTTTAACTACTTCTTGATTCCCTTTCCATCTCTGTGAGCCATATGGAGTCTGTGAAGCGCAATCTCGTCTCCGTGACGGTTTACAACTAACTGTTCTCCCTCAGGCAAAATGTGAATCTCAGATATTTTGTCTCCCTTGGAAAGTTTTATCGACCTTACGCCAATGGCTGACTTCTTCTTGTCAGGTATCTCTGACACTGGGAATCTTAAATAATAACCCTTCTCAGTCTCCACAATAATGGATTCACTTCCCTCTATTATGGACACCCTCATAAGGCTTTCCTTATCGTTTAACTTTGTTGCTGCTGTTGTCTTCTTGGCAACATCAAACTCGTCTCCTGCTACAGTCTTCATCATACCGTCAGAGGAGGCCATTAAGACCTTTTTGCCTGTGAGGTCCAGTTTGGACTCAAGGTAAATAATCTCCTCTGTAGCAGAGGTATAATTACTAATATTGTCTATTGGTTTACCCTTGTCTCTGAAACGTCCAAATGGAACATCCATAACCTTTACAAGATGCTGAATTCCTGTCTGGGTAAAGAGACATAACTTTCCTGTATTCATACAGTGGATAACGTATTTATTCTCACTGTCAGCCGCCTCTTTGTTTCTATCGTAGGTTGTGAGGTCGATGGTCTTGCAGTATCCGAAGCGGTCCATAAGGAAGACAACCTCCTGCTCCTCAATCTTCTTCTCCTCTATCACAACCTCCTCAGCATTAGTTAATACTGTGCGTCTGTCTCTTCCGTACTCCTTGGCAATATCCTCAAGTTCCTTGATAATCACCTTGGCCATTGCTGCTCTTGAACCCAGATAACGTTCATAGGTTTCAATGTTCTTAAGTGTCTCATCATGCTCCTTCATGAGGGCATCAATCTCAAGGCCAATGAGCTTATATAAACGCATATCTAAAATTGCCTGAGCCTGATTCTCTGTGAAAGAGAGCTGCTTAGCCATCTTCTCTGATTCCTTTGACTTAAGCTTAATGTTACTGATGTCTCCACTTGTTAAGCAGGCCTTGGCATCCTTAACATTCTTGGATCCTCTTAATATCTCTATAATCAGATCTATTACATCGCAGGCTTTGATTAAACCTTCCTGGATTTCCTTCTTATCTAACTCCTTATCAAGGAGGGTTTTATACTTTCTTGTGTTTACCTCGTACTGGAAGTTAACGTGATGGCGAATAATATCGTAAAGGCTTAGGGTCTCCGGTCTTCCGTCAACTACTGCTAACATATTAACACCAAAGGTATCCTCTAACCTTGTCTTCTTATAGAGAAGGTTCTTAAGGTACTCAATATCAGCGCCCTTTCTAAGCTCAATGACAATTCTGATTCCCGATTTGGAACTCTGGTTGCTGATATCTACAATGTCATTGGTCTTCTTGGTCTCAACAAGATCAAATACGTCATTTAGGAACTTGCCTATATTAGCGCCAATCATTGTGTAAGGAATCTCAGTAATAACTAACTGTTCCTTACCACCCTTTAGTTTCTCAACCTCAACCTTACCGCGGACTTTGATTTTTCCCTGGCCGGTCATGTAGATATCAAGGAGTTCATCCTGGTTTACCACAATTCCACCTGTTGGGAAATCTGGTCCCTCAATGTAATGCATTAGCTCGTCCACTGCAATATCAGGGTTCTTAATATAAGCCTTAACCGCCTCAACCACCTCTCTTAAATTGTGAGGTGGAATGGATGTTGTCATACCTACTGCGATACCCTCAGCTCCATTTAAAAGAAGGTTAGGTACTCTGACAGGAAGGACACATGGCTCCTTCTCTGTCTCATCGAAGTTAGGCTTGAAGTCTACCACATTCTTATCTAGGTCAGACAAAAATGCCATCTGGGTAATCTTCTCAAGTCTTGCCTCTGTATAACGCATTGCCGCAGCTCCGTCTCCTTCAATAGATCCGAAGTTTCCGTGGCCATCGATTAATGGTAAGCCCTTCTTGAAGTCCTGACTCATTACCACAAGGGCATCGTATATTGATGAATCTCCATGTGGATGATATTTACCCATGGTATCACCGACAATACGGGCTGATTTTCTATAAGGCTTGTCATATCTGATTCCAAGCTCATACATATCATATAGAGTACGTCTCTGAACAGGCTTTAAACCGTCTCTTACATCTGGTAAAGCTCGGTCCACAATAACGTTCATAGCATAGTCTATATAGGACTTCTGCATTAATTCGGAATATTCAGTTCGAATAATCTGTTCTTCAATCTGCTTCTTGCTCATTTATTAAAGACCTTCCTAATCTAACTCTGCATCGGTTGCATTGTCATAAATAAACTTCTTTCTAGGGGCAACATCATTACCCATCAGCATCTCAGTCACATCAGATGCCATTCTCGCATCTTCGATTTCAACTCTCTTTAAAAGTCTTGTCTCTGGATTTAAAGTGGTCTCCCAAAGCTGATCTGCGTCCATCTCTCCTAGACCCTTATATCTCTGCAGGGTGAATTTCTCACCTGCATGAATCTTTCTATATCTCTCTAAGGCAGCATCGTCATAGAGGTACTCGCCCTCTCCCTTGCTTGGTATGGTCTTGTAAAGAGGTGGCATGGCAATATAAATATGGCCCTCCTGAATTAGTTCAGGCATAAATCGATAGAAAAGAGTTAACAGCAGGGTTGAAATATGGGCACCATCCACATCGGCATCCGCCATGATTATAATCTTGTCATATCTTAATTTGCTAATATCGAAATCATTTCCATAGCCCTCAGAGAAACCACAGCCAAAGGCATAAATCATTGTCTTAATCTCTGCATTTGCAAGAACCTTGTCAATGGTTGCCTTCTCTACGTTAAGGATTTTTCCTCTGATTGGCATAATAGCCTGGAACATTCTGTTTCTTGCCATCTTGGCAGAACCGCCCGCAGAATCTCCCTCTACGATGAATATCTCGCACTGTGAGGCATCTCTTGACTCACAGTTTGAAAGCTTTCCATTACTGTCGAAGGAGAATTTCTGTTTCTGCAAGAGGTTAGTCTTAGCCTTCTCCTCGCTCTTTCTGATCTTTGCAGCCTTCTCAGCACAGGAGATTACAGATTTTAAAACCTCGAGATTACGGTCGAAGAAAAGCTGAATCTCATCGCCTGTGATTTTGCCTGCAATTCTGGCAGCATCCTGATTATCAAGTTTGGTCTTAGTCTGGCCCTCAAATCTTGGATCCGGATGCTTCATGGAGATAACTGCTGTCATTCCATTTCTTACATCTGCACCTGTGAAATTCTGGTCCTTGTCCTTAAGAATACCAATTTCCCTTGCATAGGAATTAATTATTGTAGTGAATGTTGTCTTAAAGCCTGTGATATGGGTACCACCCTCAGCATTATAAATATTATTACAGAAGCCTAAAACCATTTCTCTGAATTCATTGGTAAACTGGAAGGCAACCTCAAGCTCAATGCCCTCAGCCTGCCCCTTGAAATAGACGATATCGTGAATAGGCTCTGAATTCTTGTTTAGCTCTTCAACGAAGCCCACAATTCCTCTTGGCTCATGGAAGGTTTCCTCATCAGGAAGCTCTCCTCTTAAATCGCTAAAATAAATCATAAGGTTAGGATTTAAGTAAGCTGTCTCATGAAGACGACTCTTTACATCCTCTGCATAGAAGTGAACCTTCTCGAAAATTTCATCATCAGGAAGGAAGTTAATGGTAGTTCCTGTCTCCTTGGCCTTACCTATTACAGGCAAAAGTCCCTTTTCAAGTTCCACAACTGGATGTCCCTGTTCGTATCTGTCGTGATGAATCTTTCCATCAAGCTTTACCTGAACATCAAGATACTTGGACAGAGCATTTACTACAGAGGAACCTACACCGTGAAGACCACCGCTGGTTTTATAGGCATTATTATCAAACTTGCCTCCTGCATGAAGGGTTGTAAATACAACTCTCTCTGCAGAAACTCCATTTTTATGCATTCCAACCGGGATTCCTCGTCCATCGTCAGTGACGGTACAGGAACCATCTTTCTCAAGAGTGACCCATATATGGTTGCAGTAGCCTGCCAAATGCTCATCAACTGCATTATCTACAATCTCATAAATAAGATGATGAAGTCCCTTTCTAGAAACTGATCCTATATACATACCAGGACGCTTACGCACTGGTTCTAATCCTTCTAAGACTGTAATACTACTGGCATCGTAATCTTTATTAATCTTTGCCATAATTACCTCCAACAAACATGTAGACTATTGGCAAGTCTACGGTATCATATAATAGAATACCACAAGAGATAGTATTTTTCAAAGGAAATATCCCCCATATATGCCAAAACCAAAAAACCCGCAGGATTAATCCTGCGGGTTAAAAATAAAATTATTACTCTACCAGTAAGCACTCTCCAGTCATTTCAGCTGGAACCTTAACTCCCATTAATGTGAGAAGGGTTGGCGCTATATCAGCAAGCTTTCCGCCCTCCTTTAAGCTGTACTTTGGATCAGCATTAAAGAGGATGAATGGAACTGGGTTTGTTGTGTGGGCTGTGAATGGCTCTCCTGTGGAGTAGTCAAGAAGCTGCTCTGCATTACCATGATCGGCACATAAGAACATCTGACCATCCACTTCCTTAATAGCCTCCATAACCTTGCCAACACAATCGTCACAAGCCTCACAGGCCTTTACTGCAGCCTCGAAAACACCGGTATGACCTACCATATCAGGGTTAGCAAAGTTACAAATAATAACATCATATTCCTGACCTCGAATAGCCTTTAACAGATTATCGCATACCTCGTATACGCTCATCTCTGGCTGAAGATCATAGGTTGCTACCTTAGGTGAATTAACAAGGATTCTGTCCTCTCCCTCATTTGGAGCTTCAACTCCACCATTGAAGAAGAAGGTAACGTGGGCATACTTCTCAGTCTCTGCAATACGAGCCTGCTTTAAGCCCTGGCTTGAGAGATACTCGCCAAGAGTATTATTTAACTCAACCTTCTTAAAGGCAATCTCCTTATTTGGAATAGTTACATCATATTCTGAGAAGCAGGTGTAATGAACCTTAACTCTGTCTCCTCTTTCAAAGCCTGTAAAATCATCGCAGCAGAAGGTTCTTGTAATCTCTCTTGCACGATCTGGTCGGAAATTATAGAAGACAATGGAGTCCTTGTCCTTAATGGTTGCAACTGGCTTATCATTCTCCAGGATTACTGTAGGAAGCATGAACTCGTCAGTTTTGTCATTGTCATAGGAAGCCTTAACTGCCAAAACAGGGTCTGTTGCGGTCTCTCCCTCTCCCTTTACAAGAGCATTGTAGGCCTGCTCTACTCTGTCCCAACGGTTGTCTCTGTCCATGGCATAGTATCTACCTGTTACGCTGGCAATTTTGCCTATGCCTATTTCCTTCATCTTGTTGGAAAGTTCTTCCACAAAACCTGCGCCAGATGTAGGTGCTGTATCACGTCCATCTAAGAAGCAGTGAACATACACCTTACTTAAGCCCTCTCTCTTGGCCATTTCAAGCAAGCCGTAGAGATGGGTAATATGACTGTGAACTCCACCTGTACTTAATAATCCGTAGCAGTGAAGGGCTGAATCATTTTCCTTACAATTGTTCATTGCGGCAAGTAAAGCCTCATTCTTAAAGAAATCTCCATCTTCGATTTCCTTGGTGATTCTGGTAAGTTCCTGGAATACAATTCGGCCAGCACCCATATTTAAGTGACCTACTTCTGAATTACCCATCTGCCCGTCTGGAAGACCAACAAAAAGTCCAGATGCATTGCCCCTGGCAAATGGTGCTTCCTTCATAAGCTTGTCAATGTTAGGTGTCTTGGCATTATATACTGCATTTGCCTCAGCCTTCTCGTTTAATCCAAATCCATCTAAAATAAGTAATAAGGTTGGTTTCTTCTGCATAATTATCTCCTTAATCCTTCGTCACATAACCGTCTTTATCAACTGTTGCGCCCTGTGACAGTTTGTTTATTCTTAAAACGCCTTTCTCAAAGTATGCACCCGTGAGAAGAGTCGTTTTGTATTCATCATAATAGCATGGCAAGTATCTGTAATCCGCAGACAAATCTTCATGAATTATAACCTGTACCACACAGGTTCTGCTGCTTTTCTCCGTGGTCCAGTCAAACCAGAAGTTACCCATGCTGTAAATAACAGGAATCATTCCACTGTAGGACCAGCCCTGAAGACAGTGGGTATGACCTCCTATAATAACATCAGCTCCCGCTATAGCGAACTTATTGGCAAGTGCTACCTGATCCGCCTCAAAGTAGTCTCTGTTTTCAGTTCCCCAGTGTACATATGCCACCACATAGTCGGCCTTTTGTTTTGCCTCCTCAATAACCTTGACATACTTGTCAGCCTTTAGGGTCTTTAAAACCCCAGGGCTGTCAGCCGTTGCTTCTTTTGTATAGTTATAGGTTCTCTCCACCTGAGTTGCGGAAGTTATGGCAATCTTTTTGCCATTGATAACATAGTATACAATCTTGCAAGCCTCATCTAGATTCTCTCCCGCCCCAACATGCACAATGTTAGCCTCATCAAGGGTTTTGATGGTATCCATTAGGCCATCTGCCTTAAAGTCATAGCTATGATTATTGGCAAGAGACACAATGTCAACTCCAATTTCCTTAAGAAGCTCTACATTTTCAGGATTACTCTTAAAGGTGTAAGCCTTGCCTGCTATTGCATCATCTGATTCCGTGAAGCAGAATTCATTATTTGCCATCAGTATGTCAGCAGACTTTAATTCATTTACCAGATTCTCAGACATGCATTCCGAAAGACTTAACCCCTGACTCTTTAAGTAAGCCATATTAGGCCAGTCCTCGCTAAGGTTAATATCCCCCACGAAGTCTAATACTATGTCTGTACTTCCTGTTGCTTCTTTTATATAAACATTATCAAGAATTTCCTGATTTATGCCCGTCTCTGCGGCAAAATATAGGTAAAGGACATGAAGACTCGTTCCTGTGAGTCTCATATAAAAATCTGTTTCCTCACCGTTAGCAAGTCCCAGAGCCAACTTTCTATACGTCTTCTCCCCATATCTTCCGTAAAACCACAGGTAGAAGTTTTCGTCAAGAGGATAAGAATAGGAATTATAATTGTTGGTTAATGATAAGAGTTCTTCCGTAAGTTCATCCAGGTCCTCCGGAAGATCCTTATAGGTTACCGGCTCAGAAATATCAGGTAAATTCTCAGAATCCCCACCAGTATCTTCTGCAATTTCCTCAGGAACCACCTTGTCACTACCTAATAAGCCGACAAAATTACAGCCTGAAAATAACAGGCATATAGCTACTGTTACAGCTGTAATTCTGGTAAAAATACTTCTCATTTAAATATCCTTAAAGGGCAGTCCAAGGACTGCCCTTCCATTATTTAATAGTTTACAATCTTTCCGAAGTCTGCCTTAAGGGAAGCTCCGCCAACTAAACCGCCGTCAATGTCTGGCTTGGCAAAAAGCTCTGCTGCGTTGCCGCCGTTTACAGAACCACCGTACTGGATACGAACAGCCTCTGCAGTCTCAGCATCGTACATTTCCTTAATGCAGTCACGAACTGCCTTGCATACTTCCTCAGCCTGGTCAGATGTAGCTGTTTTGCCTGTTCCGATTGCCCAGATTGGCTCATATGCAATAACCATTGTCTTAACCTGATCTGCTGTAACTCCAACTAAATCAGACTTAATCTGTAAGCGAATCCAGTCAAGAGTAACACCGGACTCTCTCTGCTCTAAAGTCTCTCCACAGCAAAGAATTGGTGTCAAGCCTGCCTCGAAAGCCTTCTTAACCTTCTTATTTAAAAGTTCATCATCTTCCTTGAAGTACTCTCTTCTCTCAGAATGGCCAAGGATTACATACTCTACACCAGCATCCTTAAGCATTGCTGCTGAAATCTCTCCAGTGAAAGCACCCTTCTCCTCGAAATACATATTCTCAGCACCAACCTTAACGTTAGTACCCTTAACTGCATTTACTACTGGAACAATGTCAATTGCTGGGACACAGTATACAACATCAACCTTATCGGACTCTACTAATGGCTTAAGCTCCTCACAAAGAGCTACTGCCTCAGATGGAGTCATATTCATCTTCCAGTTTCCTGCAATAATTTTTCTTCTGCTCATGTCAAAAATCTCCTATTATTTACTTGTCATCTGCTGCAACTACACCAGGAAGTGCCTTGCCCTCTAAGAACTCTAAGGATGCGCCACCACCTGTAGAAATATGGCTCATTTTGTCTGCGTAACCCATCTGGTTAACAGCTGCTGCAGAATCACCACCACCGATGATTGTTGTTGCATCTGTATCAGCTAAAGCCTTAGCCACAGCAAGTGTACCTGCTGCTAAAGTAGGATTCTCAAATACGCCCATTGGTCCGTTCCATACCACAGTCTTTGCATTCTTTACTTCATTTGCAAATAACTCAGCTGTCTTAGGTCCAATGTCGCAGGCTTCCTTGTCTGCATCCATCTTATCTGCATCATAAACTGTTACATCTACATCAGCATCAATAGGATTTGGGAAGGAATCTACCATAACGGAGTCGATTGGTAAGAGGAGCTTTTTGCCCATGCTCTCAGCCTTCTCCATCATTTCCTTACAATAGTCAATCTTCTCCTCATCAACTAAGGAATGACCGATTTCATAGCCCTTAGCCTTAAGGAAGGTGTAAGCCATACCACCGCCAATAATTAATGTATCGCACTTCTCAAGAAGGTTATTGATAACATTTAACTTGTCAGCAACCTTAGCTCCTCCTAAAATCGCAACGAAAGGACGAACTGGATTCTCAACTGCGTTTCCAAGGAAATCAATCTCCTTCTGCATAAGGTATCCAACTGCGTTCTCTCCACCCTTTGCTGTAATAAACTTGGTAACTCCCTCAACTGAAGCATGTGCTCTGTGGGAAGAACCGAAAGCATCACATACATACACGTCTGCTAAATCTGCTAATTCCTTGGAGAAAGCCTCACCATTCTTGGTTTCTTCCTCGCCACGGAAACGGGTATTCTGTAGTAAGATTACATCTCCGTCCTTCATTTCAGAAACTGCCTTTGTGGCTGCCTCTCCGGTAACCTTGTAATCGCTAATGAATGGAACTTCCATTCCCAACTTCTCTGATAATCTCTTTGCAACTGGTGCTAAGGATTCACCCTCGTTAGGTCCATTCTTAACCTTACCAAGATGGGAACAGAGAATTACTCTACCGCCATCCTTCATAAGCTTCTGAATTGTAGGTAATGCTGCTACAATTCTGGTTTCGTCTGTGATCTGACCATCCTTTAAAGGTACGTTAAAGTCACAACGTACTAATACTCTTTTGCCTGATACCTTAATATCATCTACTGATTTCTTGTTTAAAGACATTTCGAGCCTCCTAATATAATTTAGTAAAAAAGGGCCCGGCCCTAAAAGCCGGACCCTATATTGAGTCGAAATTAAGCTAACTCAGAGAAGTACTTGATTGTACGTACCATCTGGCTTGTGTAGCTGTTCTCGTTATCATACCAGGAAACAACCTGAACCTGATATAAGTCCTCACCGATTGGCATAACCATTGTCTGGGTTGCATCGAAGAGAGAACCGAATCTCATACCAACGATATCAGAGGATACGATCTCATCTGTGTTGTATCCAAAGGACTCATTGGAAGCAGCCTTCATTGCTGCGTTAATGGAATCAACAGTAATATCCTTACCCTTAACAACTGCTGTCAAGATAGTTGTGGAACCTGTTGGGGTTGGTACACGCTGAGCAGCACCGATTAACTTGCCATTTAACTCAGGAATAACAAGGCCGATTGCCTTAGCTGCTCCTGTAGAGTTAGGAACGATATTTACAGCTGCTGCACGGGATCTTCTTAAATCACCCTTTCTCTGTGGTCCGTCTAATGTCATCTGATCGCCTGTATAAGCGTGAATTGTACACATGATACCGGACTGGATTGGTGCAAGCTTGTTTAAAGCGTCAGCCATAGGTGCTAAGCAGTTTGTTGTACAGGAAGCTGCGGAAATAACATCATCAGTTGGCTTTAATGTATCGTGGTTTACGTTGAATACGATAGTTGGAAGATCATTTCCTGCAGGAGCAGAGATAACAACCTTACGAGCACCAGCCTTAATATGAGCGGATGCCTTCTCCTTAGATGTGTAGAAACCAGTACACTCTAATACAACGTCAACACCAAGTTCGCCCCATGGGCAGTTAGAAGCATCAGCCTCTGCATAAATCTTGATTGTCTTGCCATCAACTGTGATGGAATCCTCGCCCGCGGAAACCTTATCACAAAGAGCATATCTTCCCTGAGAAGAATCATACTTAAGAAGATGAGCTAACATTGTAGGGCTTGTTAAATCGTTGATTGCTACTACTTCGTAACCTTCTGCACCAAACATCTGTCTGAATGCAAGACGTCCAATACGTCCAAATCCATTAATTGCAACTTTTACTGACATAATTGTCCTCCTACTGTGATTATAATTCAGATAGGTTTATTTTATCCTATCCAATGTGCTAATTCCAGTGCTTTCCAGGACTTTGTTACTATTTTGTCACAATGCACAAGAAAGCAATAAAATATGATTATTTTTTAGAAAGTATCGTATAATTACGCCCTTCAATACTTTCCAATCCCTGGCCCACATCTTAAGTTATTATATCACTACTTATAGTAAAAATCCATAAAGAACACCTTTTTATCACTGGCGAAAAGCAAAATACTTTGTTAGATGTAGACAAAAACAAAAAGTCCCCTGGTCTAGATAAGATAAGAAAACATTCTTTATCCTACCCAGGCCAGGGGACATATTAATTAATATTTATTCACTTACTTGCTTAAATACTCGTGAATACCCTGTGCAGCAGCCTTACCAGCTCCCATAGCAAGAATAACTGTAGCAGCACCTGTTACAGCATCGCCACCAGCGTAAACGCCAGCCTTGCTTGTTGCACCAGTTTCCTCTGTAGCAACAATACACTTGTGGGAATTGATTTCAAGACCCTTTGTTGTAGAGGAAATAAGTGGGTTTGGAGATGTGCCAAGTGACATGATAACCATATCGCAGTCAATCTCAAACTCAGAGCCTGCAACCTCAACTGGTCTGCGACGTCCAGATGCATCTGGCTCGCCTAACTCCATGCGTACGCACTTAATTGCTCTAACCCATCCGTTCTCATCCTCAAGAATCTCAACAGGGTTGGTAAGAAGGTCAAATATGATACCCTCTTCCTTAGCATGATGCACTTCTTCCTTACGTGCTGGAAGTTCCTCCTCGGATCTTCTGTATACTACATGAACCTCAGCGCCTAAACGAAGGGCTGTTCTTGCAGCGTCCATAGCAACGTTACCACCACCAACGATAACCGCCTTTTTGCCTACCATAATAGGTGTTGGGCTTGTGGAATCGAAGGACTTCATTAAGTTTGATCTTGTTAAATACTCGTTAGCGGAGAATACACCTAAAGCCTGCTCTCCTGGAATATTCATGAACTTAGGAAGACCTGCACCTGATCCGATAAATACAGCATCAAAGTGCTCCTTCTCGATTAACTCGTCAATTGTGATGGACTTACCGATAACGGTGTTAGTCTCAATCTTAACGCCTAAGGACTTAACATTCTCAACTTCCTTAGCTACTACTGCAGTCTTTGGAAGACGGAACTCAGGAATACCGTAAACTAAAACTCCGCCTGCCTCATGAAGAGCCTCGAAGATAGTTACATCATATCCTAACTTAGCAAGGTCACCAGCACAGGTAAGACCGGAAGGACCGGAACCAATAACTGCAACCTTCTTGCCATTCTTTACATCAGAGCCAACTGGCTTGATGCCCATCTCACGTGCTGTATCAGCAACGTAACGCTCTAACTTACCAATGGAAACAGCCTCACCCTTGATACCGCGGATGCACTTTCCTTCACACTGGGACTCCTGTGGACATACACGACCACAAATAGCTGGTAATGCAGAGGACTCACCGATAATCTTGTAAGCTTCCTCAACATTTCCATTCTTAACCTGCTCAACAAAGCCTGGGATGTTGATAGATACAGGACATCCCTGAACGCACTGAGCATTCTTACAATTTAAACATCTGGAAGCCTCAGCTTCAGCTTCCTCCTTGTTGTAGCCTAAGCAAACCTCTTCAAAGTTCTTAGCGCGAACTGCTGGTTCCTGCTCTCTAACAGGCACTTTCTTCATCATATCGATAGCCATTATTTGTCACCTCCGCAGTTTCCGCAGCCGCCGTGATGAAGCTTACCTTCCTTAGCTGCTAAATAATCCTGTCCCTCTTTAGTCTTGTAAAGAGCCTGACGTCTCATAGCCTGATCAAAATCAACCTTATGTCCGTCAAATTCAGGTCCGTCTACGCAAGCAAACTTAACCTCGCCACCTACAGTAAGACGGCAAGCGCCACACATACCAGTTCCGTCAACCATAATTGGGTTCATGGAAACGATAGTTGGAATTCCAAGTTCCTTAGTAGCTAAGCAAGCGAACTTCATCATGATCATTGGACCGATTGCGATACAAATATCATAATGCTTGCCTTCCTTCTCTACTAAATCCTTTAATGCAACAGTTACATTACCGGATCTTCCATAGGAACCATCATCTGTTGTAACGTAAAGATTAGTTGCAACTGCCTTCATCTCATCCTCTAAGATAAGAATGTCATGTGTCTTGGCACCTACGATAACGTCGGAGTCAACACCATTCTCCTTAAGCCACTTAACCTGTGGATAAACTGGAGCTGTACCCACACCACCAGCAATAAAGAGAATGCTCTTCTTCTTTAACTCGTCAAGTGGCATCTCTGTGAGCTCTGATGGACGTCCAAGTGGTCCAACGATATCATGAAAACTGTCACCCTTCTGTAACTTAGCCATCTCATGTGTGGATGCACCAACTGTCTGGAAAACTATAGTTACAATTCCTGACTCTCTATTGTAATCACAAATGGTCAGAGGAATTCTTTCACCATTCTCATCCAAACGAACAATTAAAAACTGTCCTGGAAGACATGATGAGGCGATTCTCTCAGCCTTGACATCCATTAAAACAATGACGTCATTAAGTTGTCTTCTGTCTACGATTTCAAACATATTACACCTCCCAAAAACTCTTCTCATTTTAGCATACCTTCTATGTTAGAAAAAGACATTCAAAATATAAATACTCGATAAAAAATTCGCGAAAATATGGGCAATTTTACTTGTTAAAGAAACTTGACAATTTTGTTAATATTTTATCGAGTAACCCTCAAAAAAAGAGCTGATACTAAAAATGTATCAGCTCGATTTTCTTATACTCTTGAAAGATACTCGCCTGTTCTTGTATCAATCTTGATCTTCTCGCCCTGATCAACAAATAATGGAACCATAACTACTGCTCCTGTTTCAACAGTTGCTGGCTTAGTAGCACCAGTAGCTGTATCACCCTTGAAGCCTGGCTCTGTCTCAGTGATCTCAAGCTCTACGAACATTGGTGGCTCAACAGCGAATACGTTTCCGTTATGGGAACAAATCTTAACCATTTCATTGTCCTTAACGAACTTTAATGTATCGCCGATAGCATCCTGATTTAAACCAATCTGCTCATAGGACTCTAAGTCCATGAAGTAGAATAAATCTCCATCGTTGTAAAGATACTGCATATCCTTACGCTCAATTCTTGCTGCTGGGAACTTCTCAGTTGGTCTGAAGGAAGTCTCTACAACACCGCCGTTCTTAATATCCTTTAATTTAGTACGAACAAACGCTGCGCCCTTACCTGGCTTAACGTGCTGGAATTCGATTACCTGGCATACCTTTCCATCATACTCGATGGTCATACCATTTCTGAAATCGCCTGCTGAAATCATGCTTTTTCCTCCTTATAATACTCTCTAATAAGCATTCTGCAAAAATTATACATCAAACATTGTTAATTTTCAAGGATTTTTACCAAAAGCTAATCTGACATAAAAAAACCACCGCATAGCGGTGGTTTAAATAAAACTTTATAAATTGAAGTTCTCATTACCTCTAACATTTCCAACAAAGGTCTTGTACTGGGAAAGCACAGAATCCTTTGGAGCCTCATAAGACTTAGCTGGCTTATCAAGACTTGCAAGATCACTGTCAGCTCCCTTTAAGCTGTAAGTAACATCAGGCTTATAGAGCTTGGCAAAATCATAGGCTGTCTCAGTCTGATGCTGGCGTGGATTGCTATCCACATACTCATTAGTGGAAAGCTCGCCTCTTCCATCTTCAATAAACTCTCCAGCATTTAAAACCTCTGCCCCAGTCTCAATTGAAGAAAGGCTGTTTATATTCTTGTTGTAATATCCAATTGCCTCAAATGGGCGAATTCCTGAAATGTTCATTGTTAAACTCCGTTATTTTAATGCCAACATCCTGCCGACACTAAATATATCGAATGGTAACCCCGAAAACTTTATACTAGTTTAAAAGTTTTTTAAGCTCATCCATGAATGTGTTAACATCCTTGAACTCTCTGTATACAGATGCAAAACGCACGTAGGCAACAGCCTCAAGATCCTTTAAATAATTCATTACAATCTCACCGATTTCTGAAGATGGGATCTCCTTCTCCTCTCGGCTGAAGATTTCTGTTTCCACCTGATCAACAAGTCTTGTAATTGCCTCGGCGGAAATTGGTCTCTTGTGGCATGCTCTTAAAACACCGGCCTCAATCTTGGATCTGTCATACTGCTCGCGATTATTATCCTTCTTTATAACAATAACCGGAATTGTCTCAACCTTCTCATAGGTTGTAAATCTCTTGTTACAGCTGTCACAGATTCTGCGTCTGCGGATAGAATTGTTGTCATCCGCTGGTCTTGAATCGATTACTCTTGTATTTTCACTACTGCAAAAAGGGCACTTCATAAATAAGCCATCCTCCATTCAAAACGATATCTTGTGTATACAAAAATACTAACCACTAATTGTATAGTACAATACTTGTTTGAAAAAATCCAGCAAATATATTAAGAATAAAGGCAAAACTAAGGCTTTTATACATTAAATCTGAATAAAATCACATCTCCGTCCTTAACTACGTACTCTTTGCCTTCCATTCCGACTATTCCCTTTTCCTTGGCTGCCGCTAAAGAACCTAAATCTAAGAGGTCCTGATAGTTCACAACCTCAGCCTTGATAAAGCCTCTCTCGAAGTCAGTATGTATCTTTCCTGCAGCCTGTGGCGCCTTGGTACCCTTTTTGATGGTCCATGCTCTGCACTCATCCTCTCCTGCAGTTAGGAAAGAAATAAGCCCAAGAAGATCATAGCTTGCTGCTACTAATTTATCTAATCCGGAGCTTTCTGCACCAAGATCAGCTAAGAACTCAACCTTCTCCTCCTCGGAAAGTTCGGAAAGTTCTTCCTCTAATCTTGCAGATACAACAAATACCTGTGAGCCCTCCTCTGCAGCAAGCTTTCTTACTGCTGCAACATGCTCGTTGGAGTTTCCATCATCTGCAAGGTCATCCTCTGCAACATTTGCTGCATAGATTGTCTTCTTAGCAGTTAAGAGATTGTAGGACTCAAACCATAAAACCTTGTCCTCATCCTCTGGAAGTTCGAAGGTTCTTGCCATTTTGCCTGCCTCTAAATGAGCCTTGATTTCCTCTAAAAGAGTAAGCTCCTTGGCTAAGGTCTTGTCCATCTTAGCCTGCTTTGCAACCTTGGCAATTCTTCTCTCTAAAATTTCTAAATCTGAGAAGATTAACTCGAAGTTAATGGTCTCGATATCTCTTGCAGGACTTACGTTGCCATCGACATGGACAACGTTTCCGTCCTCAAAGCATCTGACAACGTGAACAATGGCATCTACTTCTCTAATGTTGGCAAGGAACTGATTTCCTAATCCCTCACCCTTGGAAGCACCCTTAACTAATCCAGCAATATCAACGAACTCGATTACTGCAGGTGTTACCTTCTTAGTATTGTATAACTTACCTAATTCCTCGATTCTTTTGTCAGGAACTGTAACCACGCCTACATTTGGGTCTATGGTGGCAAATGGATAATTTGCTGCCAGTGCTCCTGCCTTTGTTAAAGAATTAAATAAGGTTGATTTACCTACGTTAGGTAATCCCACGATTCCGAGTTTCATATTTTAATTTCCTCCTTAAAACCCTTACTTTCAAAGGTTTTCTTATAATATATGGTGCTCCGAGTCCGTTTCCAGGCTACGTCGCTTAATCATCCATATTAATATGTAACTTTATAGCCAAAACATTATAGCATATCGTATAACATATGAAAACCGGAAGATGTTTCTTGTCAAGCAAAGGGGTATGTTCAATTAGAACATACCCCCACTTTTAATTTGATATATTTCGTCTAACTTCCGCATCTTGTAAAACCAAGTGTGTTTACTTTATTCCTGTTCCAAAGCCGCTGCTTTCTTTAACTTGTTTCTTCTGATGCGCTCCTTAATCTCAGGGCTTGCTGTCTGAATGAATATAACAACAATAAGCACTATTCCCTGGAAGGTATCCTGGATATCAACAGAAAGTCCTGGGATAGAAACAATTATGAAGTTGATGGTTGTGTATGAAAGTGCACCAAAGATAACACCAACCATGTTTCCCTTACCACCTGCCATGCTGACTCCGGCAAGAACTACAGAAGCAATAGCATACATCTCATAACTCTGTCCCGAGGAAGCTGGTGTTACATTACCAATCTTACAAGCCTGTAAAATACTTGCCAGACCAACACAGATTCCTGTGATAACGAAAACTGAAATCTTTACATTAGTGACATTAATACCGGAAAGACGTGCACTCTTCTCGTTGGAACCAACAGCGTAAACACTCTTTCCATACTTTGTTCTCTTGGAAACAATAATAAACAATACAGCCACAATCACAAAGATAAATGTAATATATGGAATTTCAATAAATCCAAGCGAGAGCTTACCAGTACCAAACTGCATACGAAGGAATTCGTACTTGCTGTTATCTGAAATCATGGCAAACTGGCTTGATGATGAGCCGCTTATAGCTGGATCAATCTTACGCACATATGACAATGTAAGGGATCTGTATATAAGCATGGTTCCCAGAGTAACAACGAATGGTGGCATCTTGCCATATCCAACCAAAAGACCATTAATGAGTCCGCAAAGTGCACCACTCACAAGAGCCGCAAGGATCATTAACAGGATAGAGTTTGTTGCGTTAAATGTAACAATCGTCACACCTGTGCAAAGCACCAGAGATGAACCAACAGAGAGGTCAATCTGACCAGTAATGATTACCAAGGCCATACCAAGGGCAATCATTCCCACAATACAGGTGTTCTGACTTCCTAAAATTGCAGCTATATGGCTAAACTTAAAGCTGTTGCCATTAACCATGATTGTAATTGCATAGCCAACCATGATAATTAGCATTACGAATATGAAGCTATAGTTTGACCAAAGCCTTCCCAATGTAGCTACAGCCCTCTTTGTATTTTCTGAACCTTTCACCTTGCTACCTCCTCAGATGATTTTGCTGAAATTGCATTTGTTGAGTAGAGCATAACATCCTGCTCGTTAACCTCATAATGATCAAATATCTTTGCAATTCTGCCCTCGTAGAATACAACGCATCTGTCAGAAACCTTTTTGATTTCTGGTATCTCGAGTGTGTTAATAATAACTGTTTTGCCTTCCTTGGCAAAAGACAAGATTAACTTGTAAATTTCCTCCTTGGCACCAACATCCACACCCTGAGTTGGGTTGTCAAATAGAAGGATATCTGCGCCAGTATTTAACCATCTTCCAAGGAAAACTTTCTGCTGGTTACCACCTGACAGAGAAGAAATTGAATCAGATGAATCACCGGCCTTAATGCGCAGGCTCTCCTTCTGTTTCAGGTATCTTTCATTCTCAATCTTCATATCAATGAATGGTTTCTTTTTCCTTGAAATCTCATGCTCAGCCAGATAGAAATTCTCCATTATATTCATATCAGGTACAACTGAGTTTTCTTTTCTGTTGGCAGCCAACATTGCTACGGAGTTTTTCATGAAGTATACAATATTGCCCTCAAGCCTTTTGCCTGCCACAAGCATATCGCCGCCTTCCTGTGGGATAGCTCCGAACATAGTCTGCATAAGTTCGCTGGCTCCACAGCCAGCAAGTCCGGTAAAGGCTACAATTTCGCCCTTACGCACTTTCAGATCCACATTTTTAAAACCCTGTCCCGAGAACTTTCTAAGTTCAAGGAAGACATCGCCAAGTTCTCTTTCAGTATAAACATCCTCGTCAGCGTACTGCTCGCCAACCATATCCTTGGTGATGCTGTGGGCATCTGTGTCTTTTATATATCCCGAGGATATGAACTCACCATTTCTCAAAACCGTATACCTGTCTGAAATTGCAAATATTTCTGGCATTTTGTGAGAGATAAAGATGAAGGACTTACCCTTTGATTTCAACATTCTTAGGATTCCGAAGAAATGCTCAATCTCATCGTTTGAAAGTGAGGTTGTAGGCTCATCCAAGATGATAAGCTTGGCATCCGCATATAATGCTCGGCATATCTCCAGAAGCTGTTTCTCACTGGTTTTCAATTCGGAAACCATAATTGTTGGGTCAATATTAACGCCCAAATCTTCAAACAGCTGCTTAGTCTTTGCAATCTGTTCTTTTATATTAATAATTCCAATCTTATTTCTGATTTCTTTACATAGGAATATATTATCTGAAACTGATAAATCGTTAATAACATTCAATTCCTGATGTACAAAAGCTATTCCGGCCTCCTCCATCTGCTGGATAGTAGGGTCCGGATAATTTTTTCCAAGAAACGTGATAGTTCCTGAATCGGCAGGTAATACTCCTGTCAAAATATTCATCAAAGTAGACTTGCCGGCACCGTTTTCGCCAAGAAGAGCATGTATTTCTCCCTCTTCAACGGAAAGATGAATATCCTTAAGTGCCTGTGATCCACCAAAAGCCTTGGAAATATGATTCAACTCCAATATCGCCATAGATGTATCTCCTTATCCAAGAATACGAGTGCGAGGCTTCACCCCGCACTCGCCTTGATTATATGTTACTTAGAATTAGTGTCCCTGGAATCCTTCGTAATCATTTACGTTGTTACGATTTACGATCCATGTTGGCTGATACTCACCAGAACCTACTTCGTAGTTCCAGTTTGTGCCATCAAGATACTCAAGACCCTTATCGATAACATCCTGCATCATCTTAGGGCTGAAGTACATTGACATCATATCATCAAAGTACTGAGTTGCAATTGCAGACTTCTCGTCTGTACCTGCAAGTACATCATAGAGCTCCTGCATACCACCGATTGCGGAGATGTAGCAGTCAAGTCCCTCTAACTTCTCAAGTGTAGCTGCGGAGCATCCAGCCTCAAGATAATTCATAACACCAAATGTCATCTCATCATCCATTGAGTAAATGAAGAGTCTTCCGCTTCCATTGTTAGCCTTGTCTACGATCTCATCAAGCTTCTGCTCGATATAACCATAAGCACCGTCAGCTGACCAGTCACAAACTACAGTATATCCGTTGAAGATAGCATCAATATCGCTCTGTGCCCAAACAGTAGTTGTCTCGAACTCCTGTCCAAGAGCTGCATCACTGTACTTAATCTCGCCGCGAAGGAACTGCTCAAAACCTTCCTGACGACGTGAACATACAGTACCATTGTCTCCGTAAAGAACTACAACTGTATCGCCTGGCTGCATTCCATTCTGCTGTAACCAGTAAGCAATACCAGCACCACACTGCCAGTTATCTCCAGATGCATTAAGAGCTGCATACTTCTCTGTCGCCTCAATAATACGATCGAATGAGATAAATGGAATGCCCTCGCTATAAAGAGCTTCCTGACCTGCCTGTGCAGAATCATCAAGAGCCATCATAACTACGAGAGCTGCATCGCCATTAGCGATGATTGTGTTACACTGATCAACCTGCTCTTCTCCTGAGGAAGCTGACATGTAAACTGCCTTGTATGTACCAGCCGCTGTGATCTCATCACACTTAGCCTGAGCATAAGTACCAGCCTGAGCTGTCCAGCCATGGTCAGGTGTTGGTCCAAGTACATAGAGAGTTGACTTCTCACTTGATGAACCTGTTGCGTCTGTTGAATCAGTCTGGCTACAAGCAACAAGGCTGAATAACATTGCAACTGTTAATAATAAAGCAACAATTTTCTTCATTTCTTCTCCTCCATATTATAGATTTGATTAAATTTATAATAACTGCAAAGCAGCTACTACCATAACATTCATTTGCAGGCCCTAAATCTTTTGCCTGCTATTATTTTAATACATCAACTGGAGCTCCTGTCTCACTAGACTTAATGCTGGCAAAAACAGCCCTCATTGAATTTACAACTGCAGTAGCATCAAGAATAGATTCTCTGTCCTCTGTGACTGCAGCAACAAATTCATCAATTACTCCTGAAGCTGTCTGATTATCATTGGTCTGAATCTCCTCAACATCATAGAAGAGCTCCTCACCTGTTTTGAGCTTAACCGTGATAGTATGCTTAGGGTCATCATATATTCTCATAATGCCCTTTGTGCCATAGAATACTGTTGAGTTATCTTCTGCACCATAATAGGTCCAGCTGGCTGTCATGGTTCCCATGGCTCCATCTTCCATCTCATAAATACAGATTGCGTTATCATCAACACTAATGAGATTTCCATCAGCCCCTCTCTTATCAAGAGTGGTAAGTCTCGCTGTACTTCTCACAACATCTTGCGAAAGCATATATCTGATGGCATCTGTCTTATGAACTCCAAGGTCAGCCATTGCACCCATCGCTGCTCTCTTCTTGTCAAAGAACCAGGTGTTGTTTCCCGGTGTAATGGACCATGTTTCAGGACCACCATGACCAAATGTAGTTCTAAATGTAACTATCTTTCCGATTAAGCCTTCGTCAATTAACTCTTTAGCCTTCACATGGGCTCCTGCAAGTCTCTGATTCTGTCCAATCAAAAGACGTTTTCCCGTTTTATTAGCTGTCTCCATCATCTCCTCGCACTCTTCAAGAGTAACGGCCATTGGCTTCTCACAGATAACATGTTTACCGGCAAGGAGAGCCTTAATTGTAAGTTCTGCATGTGCTACGTTTGCTGCGCAAATTGAAACCGCATCAATTGTCTCATCTGCTAGCAGGTCATCGACGGTTTCAAATGCCTTTCCGCCAAACTTCTCTGCCATTTCATTGGCTCTCTCTAAATCAATATCAAAAAAGCCATAAAGTTCAGCATCGTTATTTGCAGCATACTCAGGAAAATGTCTTACCTGAGCTATCTTTCCGCATCCCAAAACACCAACTCTAATCATTTCTGCCTCCTTATAATTGCTATTTAGTATTATCTTCTCAATCAAAGCTTCTCAATAATTCAGAAGCGAATAACTTCTTAAATCAATGCTCTGCTGTGGATTCCCTAACCACAAGATTGTGAGGAAGTAAAACTCTCTCAGCTGCCATCTCCCTCTTGCCTGTTATTATGTCCATCAGTAACTCCAGGCTCTTGACTCCCATGTCGTAGCATGGCTGCGCAACTGTTGTTAAATATGGATGGAACATCTTAGTATAATCAACATCATCAAAACCTGAGATTGACAACTCTTCAGGAACCCTGATACCAAGATCGTTGGCTGCAGATATCGCGCTTAACGCTAGGATGTCTGATACACAAAAGAGAGCTGTCGGAGGGTTTTCCTGTTCTAAAATTTTCTTTGCAGCAAGCACTCCTGAAGCAAATGAATAGTCACGGTCAGCTTCGCTGTACCAATCTTCCTTAGGCTCTATACCCCCGTCCCGCAGTGCTACTTTATATCCAGTTCTTCTAAGGACTGTTGATATATAATCATTGTCAGCACTAAGCATTCCAACTTTTTCATGTCCCAATGACATCAGATATTTAACCGTTGAATAGGCAGCCGAATAATTGTCAACCGATACTGATGGAGCCTTAAGTTCCTCTATATACTCACAGCACTGTACCACAGGATACCTGTCTGAGTATTTTGACAGCCACTTGTGGTCTCCATGACAGCCAAGGAATATTGCACCATCGGCCCTGTGTGTTTCCAATACGGAAAGGGCCTTCTTCTCATTCTTGGGATTAGCATCTGTACTGTAAATGAATACACTGTAGTCGTACTCTCTAGCCGCATCTGCTATCCCCGTAAGAATTTTGGAATAGTAAGGGTTGGAAAAGTTAGGAGCCAATGCCAGTACCACTCTGCTCTCGTTCTTTCTGAGATTCCTGGCGGACATGTTAGGAGTATAATTCAATTCCTTTATTGCATTTCTAACCTTCTCAGCCGTCTTCTCGCGTACGCTTGAGCTATCATTTAGAACTCTGGACACCGTTGCAACGGACACACCCGCTGCGCTAGCTACTTCCTCAATTGTTGCCATATATAAACTATTCCTTTTTATAATTAACTAAGTAGAATCTCTTGTCTGAGTAAAATGTAAAGGATTACATCAACTTAACTGAATCGTAACAATATCTCTTTTATCTGTCAATAGATTATGTACACTTTGTCATATATCATCAAATTTCCTCCGGTTATTTTGTTTATATCGACTAATCCGCAAAAGATGACAAAATGTAATGGTTTTCATTTTTCTATTGACAAACAATTCTATGTCCATTAGGCTTAATCTATATATGAGCGTTTCTACGCTATTATTATCCCTAATTTGTTATTAGACAGTCATTTTATTTGGCTGTTTTCAGAAAGGAAGGTTTATTATGTTTAAGTTTGGTTTGCTGACAGCGCTTCTTGAGGACTGGACATACGAGGAGGTAGTGGATTTTGCCGCAGAAGAGGGTTTCAAATGTCTGGAGGTAGCATGCTGGCCGAAAGAGAAGGCTGTTCGTCGATATGCAGGCACATCCCACATTGATGCAGAGCGTGTGCTTACTGACGATAGCTACGCAAAGCACATAACCGATTACATAGAAGAAAAGGGGATGCATATTTCATCCCTGGCATATTATCCAAACTGTCTTGATTCCGACTTAGAAAAGCGTAATGCCGCAATTTCCCACTTGGAAGCACTTATCAAGGCTTCCAACAAGTTAGGTATCGGTATGGTCACCACCTTTATCGGACGCGACCAGAATAAGAATGTAGAGGAGAATCTGCAACTCGTAAAAGAAATCTGGTCCCCTATCATCAAGCTTGCAGAGGAGAATAAGGTTAAAATTGCTATTGAAAACTGTCCAATGCTATTTGGTCCGGACCAGTGGCCTGGTGGACAGAACCTAATGTGCACCCCTGATCGCTTCAGAAAAATATTTGAACTTCTCCCTTCTGAGAATCTAGGAATCAACTTCGACCCAAGCCATTATGTCTGGCAGCAACTTGACTACATTAAGACCATCTACGACTTCAAGGATAAGATTTTCCACGTACATTTCAAGGACATAAAGCTTTATCCTGACCGTTTGGCGGAATGTGGTGTCCTGGCATATCCACTCGACTATATGAGTCCTAAAATTCCTGGTCTGGGAGATGTAGACTGGTCTGCTTTTGTTTCTGCATTAAATGATATTGGGTTTAATGGTGATGCCGTGATAGAAGTCGAGGACAAGGCCTTCGAAACATGCCGTGAAGATATGATAAATTCAATTGTTCTTTCAAAGAGATACTTAAACAGTTTTATTGCATAATCCCCCCCTACAAGTGGGATTACTACCCACAAAAAAGGACCGACAGATATGGAAGTGTCTTCCTTATCTGCCGGTTCTCTTTTTTATGTATAACCAGACTTATTCGATTTTTATTTTTTAATCTTAATGTTCTCAGCTGACATGGCAACATTATCGACTCCTTCGACAATTACCATAGCTTCCACCAACCTCTTCAAGGCATAAAAAGCTTCCGAATCTAGTTTACCTGCCTTCACTCCCTCCTCAAGGATGTCCAGCGCCTTGTCAAAGGAAAAGGCACTTCGATAACACCTTGAGGTGGTTAAAGCATCAAAAATATCCGCCACAGCCAACACCCTGCTCTCAAGTGGAATGTCGTCTCCCATGATTCCGTCAGGATAACCTGACCCATCCAGCTTCTCATGATGCCAGCGGGCAAAATTTGCTGTTTTACTTCCAAGGTAAGGCTTCAGCATGTCGAAGGAAGCCGCAGGATGCTTCTTAACCTCTTCGAACTCCTCCGAGCTAAGTCTTCCATCCTTGTTTAAAATCTTGTTATCTACAACAACTTTTCCAACATCATGGTAGGCTGCGGCCATATGAAATTTGGGAGTTGCCTTCTCCGGATTAATAGCCTGCATTATCAAAGTCGAATACTTTCCAACCCTGTAATTATGACCCCTTAAGTAGTCGTCTGCAAGTTCTACCTTTTTAACAGCATTAATAAGTTCCTGTGGTGTAGTGTCCACGTTAGGTTCCTCGCAGTTATGCACTGCGATAATATCCGTATCCTCTAAAGCCCAAGCAGTAAAATTCTGATCCATAACTACTATAATGCTATTCCCTGGAAGAAGCTCAACTCTCTCCTCCTCAAGTCTAAACTCAATTCGGCCCCTGATAACCAGATAGGTAACCACATGATTGCCATTAACTAGTGAATTGTTGTCCGGTCTTTCAAAAAGAGAGGTTCCCCTATTTAAATGGAAAGCCTGCACCGTAATGCCGCTTCCAGTGTATATGTTTAAACCGTCATCCTTTTTATTCTGAAAAACACCGCCAAAATGATTCATATAATATTCCATAAAAAGTCTCCCCATATTACAAAAAGCCCGCCGGGATATCCCGACAGGCTAATAATTAACTATTTTTAGTCTTAATCTTCAAATCGGGCTTAGTAGCAGACACCCTGGTATCCTCCGGAATGGACTTGGTGATAAAAGTATTACCAGCCACCTCTGAATTCTTACCTATTACGGTATCTCCACCCAGTATTGTTGAATTAGCATAAATGACAACATTGTCTTCGATAGTTGGATGTCTCTTTACTCCAGATAGTTCCTGACCCTCCTTTGGAGATAATGCTCCAAGCGTTACGCCCTGGTATATCTTGACATTGTTTCCAATCTCTGTTGTTTCGCCTATTACTATGCCTGTGCCGTGATCTATGAAGAAATACTCCCCAATCTTGGCTCCCGGGTTGATATCTATTCCAGTCTCTCTGTGAGCATGCTCAGTCATAATTCTTGGAATGTAAGGCACTCCCATGTCATATAGCTCATGGGCAACTCTGTATACAAAAATTGCATATATTCCTGGATAGGAAAAAATAACTTCCTCACGGGACTCTGCAGCTGGATCTCCCATAAATTCTGCTTCCACATCCTTCATTATCAGTTCCTGTATTGCAGGAAGTTTGTAAATAAATCTTACGACAATATCCTCGACTTCCTGGTCTAAAAGCTCTCCCCTCTTCCTCTTTCCTCTAAATAAAAGAGTTGTTCTAATTTCCTTAAAGAGCTTCTCGTAAATAACCGCAAGAGTTCCTCCGGCAAAATCTGAGAGGTTAACATAGGCTGGATTCTCATCGCCGAAAAATCCGGGAAAAATGACCTTCCTAATCTCCTTTAACAGTTCAATAACCTCGCCCTCCTTAGGCAGCTTCTCCCCTAGTCCTAAGCGAAATATCTCCTGCTCCTCATAATTGTTGTTTAGATTATTTTTAGCCTTGTTTATTGCTTCTTTTACGCGGTTTTCAGATTCAATGTTCAAACTAATCCCTCGATTCTACTACAAGGAGGATTCCCTCCTCGAAAGATACTTTGGCAAGGTCCTCTCTAATCTGGTTACTTACACCAAGTGAGGGACCCGTTATCATATCCACATTCTCCACATCATATTTAAAGCCAGAAAGGCTAACTCCCTTCACTGTTCCAGCAAATGGAATCAGTGAAACATAGTTGCCATACTGCTCTTCCTTACTCAGGCAAAAATCCTTGTCCTTAAGATACATCTTGTTGTGGGGATCAAGAATATAACATGAAATATTCTTAGAAAGGCAGGTCACCATTAACTGCATTGTGGCAAGGGTGTGATCTAACCTTGTGCCTGTACCTCCAAGAATGACTATTTCATCCGCTCCCTTCTCAATGGCAAGATTAAGGGCAATCTCAGTATCTGTGTAATCCTTTTCAGACGGATACTGTCTGAAAACCACATCATTCCACCGTCTGGCTTCGTTTAATATATCCTGATGAATAGAGTCAAAATCTCCAAGTACATAATCAGGATGTCTAGTATTATTTGTAAAAAACTCTGTTCCACTATCTGCTGAAATCACAAGATCAAAAGTATTGGTCTTGTAATACTCCATAGTGAACTTGTAGTCTAAGCTTCCACCTGTAACAATTAAAGCCTTCATTTTAAAACCTCTAGAACTTTGTAAGGAAGGCCTTTACATTCTCTTCGGCATCTCCCTTAAATACAGCTGAACCAGCAACAAAAATGTTGGCACCTGCAGCTTTAACTTCATCGATATTGTTTAAAGTAACTCCGCCATCGACCTCAATATCAACATTTAAGCCTCTCTCTTCAATCATCTGACGAAGTCTTTTGATCTTGTCTGTGACGTATGGTATATATTTCTGTCCTCCAAAGCCAGGATTTACAGACATAAGGAGAACCATATCAACCTCTGATAAAACCTCTCTGACTGCAGAAATGTCTGTTGCCGGGTTAAGGGCAACTCCTGCCTTCATGCCTGAAGCTTTGATATGCTGAATAGTTCTGTCAAGATGCTTGCAGGCCTCTGCATGCACGCAGAGCAAATCAGCTCCACAGGAGGCAAAATCATCAACATACCTGTCTGGCTCTTCAATCATCAAATGAACATCGAAGAAACGCTTTGTGACTGGTCTTATGGATTTAATAACTGGCATACCAAAGGATATGGATGGAACAAAAATACCGTCCATAACATCAATATGTACCCACTCTGCTCCAGCCTTGTCTATTGTTTCAATATCTCTGGCAAGATTACCAAAATCTGCTGACAAAATTGATGGTGATAAAATGTAATTCATAAACCTCTCCTTAATACCTCTTTATATTCTTTAATTCAGAAAACAATAATCTGTAATTATCATATCTAAGCTGACTTAAAAGGCCTTCACTAACCATTTCCTTGACTTTGCAGCCAGGCTCCTCCATGTGGTTACAGCCCATAAATCTGCATTCACTAGAATTCTTCAAATATTCAGGATAGTATTCCTTCAGATCTTCCTTCTCAAGCTCATTGATAAATAGCGTTGAGAATCCGGGGGTATCCATAATGTAGGACTGTCCCTCGATATGAATGAGCTCTGAATGTCTGGTGGTATGCTTTCCTCTCTCTATCTTTTTGGAAATCTCACCAGTCTCCATCATCACTCCCTCCTGAATCAGGTTAACCAGTGATGATTTACCAACACCTGAAGGACCTGCCAGGGTGGATGTCTTGTTAAGAAGGGTATCCCTGAGTTCACTTACTCCCTGTCCGGTAACAGTGGAAATAAACATTAGTGGATATCCAGAATCCTTGTAAATATCCCTGATGGCTGCTTCTTTTTCCTCGTCAATAAGATCTTTTTTGTTAAAGACAAGTATAACCGGTATCCCCTCCATCTTCATGCGAATGAGGAACCGGTCTAATAGGTTGTAATTAGGCTCTGGGTGTACTGCAGCGAAGTATACAATTGCCTGATCAACGTTGGAGACGGCGGGCCTTAACAGTTCACTGTGTCTAGGTAAAAGTGTAACAATATTTCCTGTCATCTCATCCTCTGAGATCACCTCAATTATTACGTCGTCTCCCACAAGGGGCTTTTGCTTGTTCTTTCTGAATACTCCCTTAGCCTTACATTCATAAACACCGGATTCCACTACGTGAACGTAGTAGAATCCGGCAATTCCTTTAATAATCTTTCCCTGCATATTAATTCTGCTTAAGTGTGATAGTTACGCTCTCTATCTCCTCGTAAGTATCATCCTCATCCTCTGTATTTACATAGTTCCAGGTGATGGTCATAATACCTGAAGAAGACTTGGCTCCTGTGACAGATACAGACTTAGGGAAGGAAGACGTCTCGGTATAATATACAGACTCTCCATCTACTGTGATCTCAATGATTGCATATTCAACTGTGTAGACAGATCCACCCTTCTCCACATCGCCGGCCTTGGTAACGGAACCGCTGTAGGAATAGTTAGCCTCTGGTCCAAGGCTGACTGTAATCTTAATATTTGCACCTGGAGCAGCTGTTTTGCCTCCAGTTACAGACTGGCTGATTACCTGACCCTCAGCAACACTTGAAGAGTATGCTGAGTTAACTGTAACAGAGAATCCAGCGTTCTTGAGCTCTGTCTTGGCAGCGGACTCTGTCTTACCAACTACATTAGGTACCACTGTTGCCTCTGTTCCTCGACTGACAATAAGAGTAACTGTATCACCTGCATGAACTGTAGAACCCTCAGCAGGAGATGTGGAAATAACCTGCTCAGCTGGAACTGTAGTTGAGTACTCATAGGAAACAGAAACAACCAGGTTGTGTGTTCCCTGAAGAAGTGATGTGGCCTCGGTCTCAGTCATTCCCGCAACAGAGACAAGGACGAAGCCTTCAGATCCAGCACAGGTCTTAACCTCAATAGTGGTGTTAGCCTCAACCTTCTCACCCTTTTCAACTGACTGGAACATAATCTGTCCTTCCTCATACTCATCGGAGTTTTCTGTTCCAACAAGAGTAATGCCTAAGCCCATATCGTTTAAGGCAGTTTTTGCCTCTTCGTATGTCATACCCATAAGGTCAATCATTACTATGCCATCCTCGGTCTCAACCGCGGTAGGATCCTTCTTGTCCTCGGTTTTTCCACCGAAATGGAACCACTCTAAGAAGGTTCCAATAATTAACACAACAACTACCACCAATACTATGGCAGCTACTATACCCAGTATGGTGACTATTTTCTCAAACTTAGGATTTAATAATGGTGACTCATCATCATCGTCTTCATTTAAGAAGTCGTCAACCATATTCTCCTTAATCTCTTCCTTGGCGCGGCTTGCCTCCTTAATCTGCTCAACCTCACCGTGGGAAATCACTCTGGTGTTCTCCTGAAGTGGCATAACGTCTAAAGCAACAAAATCCTCATCTGGATTCATATGTGCCTTCTTTAAGTCCACAACCAGATCATCAACGTTGGCATATCTTCTGTCAGGGGACTTCTGTGTACACTTAAGGATTATCTTCTCGAGACTGATTGGAAGATCACTTGCGTATGCAGATGGTCTTACAATCTCCTCCTGTAAGTGCTGCAATGCAACTGCTACTGCTGTGTCTCCGTCGAAAGGAACACGTCCAGTAACCATCTCATACATTACAATACCCAGGGAATAAATATCTGACTTAAAATCCACATAACCATTTCTTGCCTGTTCTGGGGAAGTGTAATGCACAGAACCCATCACATCAGAGTTAATTGTATTGCTGGTGGTTGCCCTTGCAATACCAAAGTCAGTGACCTTCACCTTACCCTCTGTGGAAATAATTATATTCTGTGGTTTGATGTCCCTGTGAATAATATTCTTATTGTGAGCTGCTCTTATACCATTAGCTGTCTGGATTGCAATACTGATTGCCTCCTTGTAGCCAATGCGCTCCTTTTTCTCGATGTATGTCTTAAGGGTAATACCTTCCACATACTCCATAACGATATAGTGCATCTTGTTCTCTGAGCCTACATCGTAAATATTTACAATATTAGGATGCTCTAATCCTGCTGCCGCCTGAGCCTCGGTACGGAACTTGGCAAGAAAGTTGGTATCCTCACTGAATTCATTCTTAAGTACCTTAACTGCCACATTTCTTGACAGTAAGTGGTCCATTGCCTTATATACATCGGACATGCCGCCTGCGCCAATCTTTTCGATTATCTCATAACGCTGTGCAATAATCATTCCTTCTGTTAACATATGTCACCTCTCTATGGTTCAAGTACGGCTACAGTAATATTGTCCCTGCCACCGTTATTCTTTGCTGTTAAAACAAGCTTTTCAACACGGCCTATCACATCTCTCTCAGTGAGAAGGATTCGATCAATTACCTCGTCCTCTACCATGTTGGTTAGTCCGTCAGTACACATTAGCACTGACCATTCTTCTGGAAGTTCCAGCTGGAAGAAATCCACATCTATCTCGCTGGCTCCGCCTACTGCTCTGGTGATAACATTCTTCTTCTCGTGAGTTCTTGCCTCCTTGGCATCAATCTCTCCAAGTCTTACTAAATCCTCCACCAGAGAATGGTCCTTTGTAATCTGTCTTAACTCTTTAGAGGATCTAAGATACAGTCTGGAATCACCTACATTGGCTACCGATAATACGTCACCATCTATACTTGCTGCAACAATAGTGGTTCCCATTCCTTCTAATCCCTTAAGGGCTGCTTCTTTTAAAACCTCTTCATTAGCCTTCTTGATTGCGGAATCAAATAGTTCCTTAGGCTCCTTTAAAGGTGACTGCTTAATAAAATCCACCACCGTCTCTAGAGCCTTGTTGGAAGCAAGACTGCCGCCTGCAGTGCCTCCCATGCCATCAGCGACTATAAATAGGTTGGGAAGATTACCCACAGGTAGCTCTGAACTGTAAAAGCAGTCCTGATTCTCTGTCCTTACCAGACCCGTATCAGTCATTGCATGTGTTTTCATCTTCTCACCTACCCTTCCATATATTTCTTTCTTAACTGGCCACAGGCACCATCAATGTCCCTGCCCATTTCTCTTCTAATAGTAACATTTATTCCGTTTTTTTCAAGTTTATTCTTGAAAGCCTCCACCCCTTTGCGGTCCGGTTGAACATAGTCTCTCTCCTTAATTGGATTAACCGGAATCAGGTTTACATGGCATGGGAAACCCTTTAATAGACCAGACAATTCTCTTGCGTCCTCGTCTGTATCATTAACTCCCGCCACCAGGCTGTATTCAAAACTCATTCTTCTCTTGGTTTTGTCAAAGTAAGTCTTACATGCAGCCAATACCTGATCTATGTCATAGGTATTAGCAATAGGCATAAGAGAGGCTCTCTTCGCCTGATTGGACCCATGGAGTGATAAAGCAAGAGTAATCTGCAAATCCTCCTCAGCAAGTTCTAAAATCCTTGGCACAATTCCACAGGTGGAAACCGTTATATTTCTCTGACTAATTGGCATATCCTCTGGGTCTGATATCCTCTTAACCCATGAAATCAGATTGTCATAATTATCAAGAGGCTCTCCAGTTCCCATAACCACCACATTGGAAACACGCTCCTTGGTGTCCCTCTCAATCTGATGAATCTGGGAAAGCATCTCACCTACGCTTAAGTTTCTAAGCCAGCCATCCAAGGTTGATGCACAGAATCTGCATCCCATTTTACAGCCTACCTGTGAGGATATACATACTGAGTTACCATGTTTATACCTCATAAACACCGACTCGATGACATTGCCATCATATAACCTGAAGAGATACTTCCTTGTTCCGTCAAGTTTTGACTCCTGACATTCCACTATCTCAGGAATGAAGGTGTTCATATCCTCCTCAAGTTTGTTCTTTAAGCCTTTCGGCACGTTACTCATCTCGGAAAGGGAGGATATATGCTTAATATGAATCCACTCATATACCTGTTTTGCCCTGAAGGCTGCCTCTCCGGAATCCTTCATGTATTTAGTTAATTCCTCTCTGGTTAAAGAGATTAATTCCATAACTAATCCTTTCTAAGCAGGCAGTAGTAGAAGCCGTCCTGCCTCTCATTAGGCATTATCTCCTTCTCCTCTGCTATGGAAAACTCCTTATTGTTCTCAATAAAAAGTCTTACATTATCTCTATTTTCATATCTGTTAAGAGTACAGGTTGAGTAAACCATCCTGCCGCCCTTCTTAACATATCTTGATACAAGAGACAAAATCTCCTGCTGAAGCTTACTTAGCTCCATTACCTTTTCTAAATCCGTATTGTATTTAATGTCGGGCTTCCTCTTTAGAACACCAAGGCCTGAACAGGGCAGATCGGCAATAACGAAGTCCATTTTGCCTACCATGTCCTCATCTATTACTAAGGCATCATGAGCCTCAGCCTCTATGATATTAAGCCCCATTCTTTCGATATTATCTAGTATAAGGTCCACCTTGTAATCTGTGAGATCCCTGGTCACAATACTTCCCTGGTTCTCCATAAGAATTGCGGCGTGCATTGATTTGCCACCTGGCGCTATCGCAAAGAAGAATTTCGGCGTCGTAAACGGCGATGTTCTGGGTGCGACGAACGAGACGTCTCGCGTGGTGGTATTGTTCGTTATGATTGCAATTGTGTCTGTTTATGGATTGATATGATGGAAGCCCTCATTATGGCTGGCGGGAAAGGC